>JALXCX010000167.1 GCA_026990725.1 Desulfobulbaceae bacterium | reverse complement strand
GACAGGGTATACTATAAACCTATATTCCGGCTTCTAGTTTTCTTTTTTCTTTTCTTCTTTCCCCGGAACCGACATGAAATGGAGCACCAGTTACTTAAGAGACCATGAAAAAATATTTGTATTACAGCCTGCTGGCCCTGGCACCTGTGCTGATCGCATCCAACCCGGCAAACGCCACTGCAACATGTTCTGAACTCGTTACTCTTCATTGCCTGTCCTGCCATTCTGAAACAAGAATTTGCCAGAAAATTGACAAAAAAAGGGGCAAAAGAGCCTGGAAACGGACCATAAAAGCTATGATCCGCCATGGAGCCAATATAGACAAATCAACCAGAAATGAGCTCATTGAGTGTCTGGGCAAGAAGGCCGACTCTCTTCCTGAACTCTGTGGAACAAAATAACCGGGCCAACGCTCAGCCTTCTGCTTAAAGAACATTTTTTCAAAGCAACGTCTTTCGCTCGGTCGGACAGGGTATCAAAAATATTTTACGCCCCAGGGAACGGGCGATCAAATTCAAGCTTTTTAACAACAAATAATAGAGTAGCTAATGAAAAAAATACTGCCTCTTACAATTGCAATTTTTTTATGCGCTCAGATTGCCTGGGCCGGGCGCGCCCGGATAAACACTGTATCTGCTGAGCCTTACGCCTCGGCACTTGTCATCAACGCCGATACCGGCCAAACGCTGTTTGCCGATCAGGCAGACAAAACTGTTTATCCGGCAAGTGTTCTCAAACTCATGGTACTTCTGACCATTCTGGACCTGAGCGATGTGGGCGTCGTACATCTCGATGATATGGTTCAGATAACAGATGAGGCCTACAAGATGGGCGGATCACAGGTGTATCTTGACCCGAGTGAACAGTTTACTGTTGATGACTTGCTCTATGCCCTGATGGTTCAGTCGGCAAATGATGCCGCTGTTGCCCTGGCAACGCATGTTGCCGGCTCGAAAGAGGCCTTTGTTGACCTGATGAACCAGAAGGCCAGAGATCTGGGCATGAAACATACTCAGTTTTATTCAGTTCACGGTTTACCGCCTGCAACCGGCCAGAGAGTCGATGTGACCACAGCACGTGATTTTGCCAAACTCTGCAGAGAACTCGCCAAACGACCAAAAGTTTTTCAATATACCTCTGCCAGGGTAAAGAATTTCCGTGATGGAAAATTTATCATGCGCAACCATAATCATCTTCTGGGAAAGCTCACCGGGTGCGATGGTTTCAAAACCGGCTATTTTGAAGCGGCAGGATTCTCGATTGCAGCTACGGCCAAACGAAAAGGGGTCCGCCTGATTGCCCTTGTCATGGGGAGTAAAGATAGAAAAGTGCGTGACGCCAAGGCAATAGAGTTGCTCAACAAGGGTTTTATTCAGACACCCGTCAAAGCAACCCCTGAAAAAACAGTGCAAGCACCTGTTTCGCATGTAAAACCAGCAGAGATAACGCCCAAAAAAGCAAGTACGACAGCAGCTGGGCCTCCTGCACATGTTGAAAAGAAGAGACAACCTGTTCAAGAAGAAAAAAGCTGTCTGAAAAGCTTTCTGCTCGGTATTCTGACAGGACTTGCCTTTTTTGCCGCAGCTTCTCTTTTTATCATCAAAAAAAGAACGAAACGTAATACCAGGCGAACCCGTCTCTAAGACAAAAGAAGAAATTCTCCATCATTTCATCTTCTGTCTTCTCCACGGAAAATTGTTGCAGACCAACAGGCGTTATGTTCTGCCCTTCAACAGTGCTCCTGTAATTATTTAATCCGGCCAAAGCCATGCAACAATCACTGCACACATCAAACAGCCGCATTGGCCTGGCTGCGACCCTGACAGCCTACAGTATGTGGGGTATTTTGCCCCTGTACTGGAAGGCGTTACAGGTTATCCCCTCCTGGGAAATAATCTGCCATAGAATGCTCTGGTC
>JALXCX010000166.1 GCA_026990725.1 Desulfobulbaceae bacterium | reverse complement strand
ACCCGTCAACGGTAACCGGTGAACTACGGACAATAAGTCCCTGGGGATTCTCTTCGTTATCATCCACACTGTACCGCTCATCAAAAAGCTCAAGGCCTTCTGCGGCAATGGCATTCATTTTTTTAACACGAAAGGTTTCCATGCTTCCTCCACGGCCGGTCAAAGGCCATTAAATCAAATTGCGTAAGTATTCAGGTATCAGCACAATGCTTATATAACCTGTGGCCTGTAACTGTTCAGATGTGCTCCATAGCGGAGTCGCAGCTTACCTGTGATAAGCAGCAGGCCAACGAACTATAGCCCGTCTCTATGAGGCGGCCTGATCGCCGCACTATGGGGTGCAGCTGAACAGTTACCAAATTTCAAAAAATCTCATCCCTCCCGAACACCCGATAGAGAACAACGACTCTTGAGCAACAGGCCGCTGTGCGTTCCAGGATAACTCTGTTTTTCGGCAATGAGCTGAAACGTTCAGAACTACAATGAATCCTCTATTTTTGTCAAGCAAAACACCCGGCATTTTGATCCATCATTGTGAATTTCAACAAAGATGATTATTATCTTTTCAAAATAAACCGGCATGGCTGGACCAAAACTCATAGTCACAGCCACCACAAACCATGAAAATATTCTGTAAGAACAAGCCCATGCTTGATGCTTCCAGGTAAACCCCACCAATAACTCAGCCACTTTGTTTCCATGAACCGTTTTCTCCCCCTTCTCAACTTTTTTCTTTTCCTGAGCTGTTGTTTTTTTGTCTCCGCACCCCATGCAGCCGGCCTCCCATCGCAAGATATTACGCTTTCTTTTGATCTGAAAAATAATCTTGTTTTCGGGGAATCAATCGTATCCCTGCCGGCCGGCGCACAACTTCGACTCACAGTTAACGGACTGAAGAAATTTAAAATTTATAAAATTTCAGCAAACGGCAAAGAACCCGTCCCTTTTACAAGTCCTCAAGCCGTGTCCCTACCTGAAAAACCCCACAACCAGATCTTTGCGCTTTCCTGGCAGGTCATTGCAAAAACAAACGAACCCGCGAGCGCCAATCTGGTCAGTACCAACGGCATTACCCTGACCGGCCACTGGCATCCGGTCCCGGACCAAAAGATATTGTTTTCCCTCAAGGCCGATCTCCCCCCGGGGTTTTCCGGAATCACTGAGGCAGACAACCTGAGAGTGCAACACACCGGAGGCAGACACATCCTGACGGCATCGGCTCCGCAGCCTCTTTATTCAATCAATTTTGCTGCCGGCCCTTACATTATCCGCTCAACAAAAGTTGGCTCGACAACCCTTTACACTTACTTTTTTGCAGAAGATGCCCAACTGGCTGCCGGGTATCTGGCCAAAGCCAAACAGTATATTCGCCATTTTGAGCAACTCATCGGCCCCTTCCCCTACGCAAGATATTCCATTGTTGAAAACAGGCTGCCCACCGGCTATGGCATGCCCGCCTACACCCTTCTTGGCCAGAGCATCATTCGCCTCCCTTTTATTAAAGACACCTCCCTGGGCCATGAAATTCTCCATTCCTGGTTTGGCAATTCTCTCCAGACTGATAACTCCGGCAACTGGTGTGAAGGATTGACCACCTACCTTGCCGACCAGAGCTTTGCCCAAAAGCGCAACAAAGGAAAAGAGTATCGAAAAAACCAACTTATCCGTTACCAGTCCTGTGTTCACAAGGACAACCTCATGACGTTGACCGATTTTGACCAGAGTGGCGATTCCCAGCCCATGGCTAAAAGAATGCGTGCCATTGGCTATGACAAGGGCAGCATGTTTTTCCATATGCTGCGCCTCGAAATTGGCGACCAGAGTTTTTTCAGGGCCTTGCGAACCCTGTATCAAATAAATAAAAAGAAAAACAAAAACATTGGCTGGCCAGACCTGGAAACAACTTTTTCCAGGGAAGCAGGAAAAGATCTAAGCCGTTTTTTTGGTCAATGGCTTTTAAGAAACGACATCCCGGACATAGCATTGCACAATGCCGTACTTGAGCATAAAGACGGCAGAGAGGTTGTCTCCTTTACAGTTACCCAGAAAAACAAAACCCCGTATCTGCTTAAACTTCCGGTTGTCATTACCACTCTTACCGGCACAAGCAGACAAACCATTGCAATCAAATCGCAAAACCAAAAAGTTTCACTCAGTGTAGACAGTCTGCCCACAGCACTCACTCTTGATCCGGACTATGATCTCATGCGCACTCTTACAATCGAAGAACTTCCACCCGCCTGGATACGTTTTCTGACCGCAGAACAAAAAACAGTGGTCCTGCCCGACAAACAGAAACTGGAACAATACCTCCCCCTTATGGCCGAACTCGAACGTCAGGGGTGCAAACTTATCGCTGGTAAGCAGTTAAAAAACAGCGATCTCAACTCCGGCAGTTTTCTCTTTCTTGGCGACACCCGCCATACCCGGGGTTTGTTCGGGCCTGTCACTCATTCGCCCGAAGGTTTTACTCTTGACGTACGGAACAACCCGCTGGCCAGAGGACAGGTCATGGTTCTTGTTTATTCAGAATCTACAAAGGAAACCTCCTCTGTCATCCATAGAATCAATCATTACGGCACATATTCTTTTCTTCATTTTCTCAAAGGAAAAATTCAGGAGAAGCAGATGACCACTGCACAGGATGGACTTCAAGGCGATCTGCTTGCCCTGCCACAGGGTATTCCAGTCCGTGAGATCCAGTCCTTTGGCGATATAATCGACAGTCTCGGGCAAAGCCGGGTTGTTTATGTTGGCGAAACGCATACAGATCCGGGCGCGCATATCCTGCAGCTCCAAGTCATCCAGGCGCTTTACGCAAAGAATCCTGAACTGATGATTGGCATGGAGATGTTTCCCCGCAGCGCACAACAGGCTCTGGATGAGTATATCAGCGGCAAGATCACGGATGAACGGAAATTTCTTCTCCAATCCAAATACTTTGACGTCTGGGGATTTGACTACCGGCTCTACCGGGGCATTCTCGATTTCGCCCGAAAACATCATCTTCCTGTCAAAGGACTGAATCTTGATAAGGACATTGTCAGTACTGTGTTCAAAAAAGGTTCTACTGATTCGCTCAACGACCGGCAATGGCAACAGGTTGCCGCAGAACGCGATCTCACCCTGCCGGGTTACCGGGAGCGTCTTGAGGCAACGCATTCCATGCACGCCAGATCCCCTCATGGTTCAAATTTTTCAGGTTTTCTCCAGGCTCAGGCCATGTGGGATGAAACCATGGCCGAGTCTATTGTCCTTGCTCTACAGGAAAACCCTCGAAAAAAGATGGTCGTTCTTGCCGGGACAGGGCATGTGTATAAAGACAGTGCAATCCCCGCCCGGGTAGCCCGGAGAAAACAGGTCAGACAGTCTGTGCTCATTGCCAACAACGGCCTGGATACAGGGAAAAAGTTAGGAGAACATGCCGATTTTTTGATGTTCACTGAAGACCTGTCGCTTTCCCCTGCCGGAAAAATTGGCGTTGTCCTCCAGGAGACGGAGCAAAAAGACGACACGCCGGCCAGCGTCCGGATTGTTCAAATCAACCCGGCAGGTCAGGCCGACGAGGCCGGGCTTAGAACCAACGATATCATTTGCGCTGTTGACGATTTCCCTGTAACAACTATAGGTGCCCTCAAGGCGGGTCTGATGGGCAAAAAACCCGGGGGCACCGTGAGCTTATCAATACAACGCGGTACAAAATCGATTACAATGAATGTGCAGCTCTCAAATATGGACATGGCAGCCATGGCCCTGCCTCCGGGGCATCCCAGAAAATGAACATTGGCAGCCTGCCCCTGAAAAACTCTTTTATTCTGGCACCCCTTGCCGGATATACCGACCTTGCCTTTCGCCTGCTCTGCCGGGAAATGGACGCCGGAATGACTGTTTCTGAAATGATCAGCTCAAACGGCCTGGTATATGGCCAGGAAAAGACCCTGACCATGCTCAAGACAACGCCTGAAGAGAAACCATTCTGCATCCAGCTCTTTGGCAATGATCCTGAGATAATGGGCAGAGCCGCGGTCATTGCCACAAAACACCAGACAGACCTGCTCGATATCAACATGGGCTGTCCGGTACGCAAAGTGGTCAAGAAAGGATCAGGCGCGGCCCTGATGAAAAATATACAGCTGGCCGAAAAAATTATCCGGGCCGTGGTGGCCAATACGCACCTGCCGGTAACTGTAAAATTTCGCAGCGGCTGGACAGATGAAACCATCACGGCGCCGGAATTTGCCGCCATGGCAGAAACTGCCGGGGCAAAAGCCGTGACCGTCCACGCCAGAACCTGGAAGCAGATGTTTGGCGGTTTGGCTGACCGCGAGGTGATATACAGGGTCAAACAGGCTGTCACCATCCCGGTTATCGGCAATGGAGATATACTCTGTTATCAGGACGGCTTGGACATGATACAGGAAACCGGATGTGACGCTGTTATGGTGGGCCGGGGAGCGCTGGGAAATCCCTGGGTTTTCCAACCCGGCCCCCTGCCTGCCACCCTGGAAAAACGACTGCCGGTCATCAGGCGACACCTGGAGCTGGCCAACATTCATCTCGACACAACCCGCCTTCTCTTTCGCATAAAAAACCAGACCTGCCGCTACCTGACTGGCCTGCCCGGAGCAGCAAACCTCCGCAAACAGATAACCGACTGCCCTACCATTACGGCCATTGACGAAATACTCGCCACCATCAATGGCTGATTGTTCACGGTTTGCACCTCTCCTTTCCTTCTTCTTGTATATTCACTCTTTTTTATGATATACAAGAACAAGAAAGTCCTTTATTCATATTTTTCGCGGAGTCAAAATGAAATTTTGGAAAATCCTGCTTGTACTCTGTTGTTTCACCTTTATTTCACAAGTGTTCATCACGCCAGCATCTTACGCAAAGATGTACACCTGGACCGACAGAACAGGTAAAGTCCGGCGCACATATTATCCACCCCCGGCAAACCAGGTTCAGAAAAAAAAGACCAGCAGGCGCAGTGTGGCCAGACAGCAGACGGTTGGCCGGAACAAGGTTGAATTATACACCACATCCTGGTGCCCCTACTGTAAAAAGGCCATCAATTTTTTTAAAAAAAGAGGTATAGCGATGACCATCTACAACATAGAAACGGACAAAAATGCCGCTGCCCGAAAGAAAAAACTTGATGCGCGCGGCAGAGGTGTCCCTTTTGCTGTTGTCAACGGTCAGAAAATCCATGGATTCTCAGCCGGGGCATATGCCGCAGCTTTGAAACAATAAGAACAGGTTACGCAAAGAGCCGGCCACGCCAGGGTGTATGGCCGACAGGATAGGAAAATTCAAGATATTCCCGGAACACTCCAACCCGAAGCCCTTTGGGGAGATGGAGTTCACTCTTATTCCGACCGGTTGCGGCCGCCCTGCAGACAGAAATGATATGGTCATAACTGGCCCGCGCCCCGAGCTGCCAGAGCATCTGTTCAACAATCCTGCGCTGCAGGGCTGGATGTAACGAAACAAACGGCTGCCGGGTAAGCCGCATACTGGCTTCTGCTTCCTGAGCCTGCTCAACTTTTCTGACAACCCGGCCAAAATCCTCTTCTGTTAATTCTGCCAGCAGGGCTTCGTCCATGGCCAGACTGTCGGCACTTTTACGCAAAGACTGACGGATTCCCGCATCAAATTTTTCTTCCAGAAAGGGCAGCAACTCATGCCTGACCCGGTTGCGGGTAAACTTGAGATCCGTATTGGAAGAATCCTGGCAGTAAAAAACTTTTTGTTCATCCAGCCAGTCAAGGATTCTTTGTTTTTCAGTAAACAAGAGAGGCCGGACAATATCTCCATTGCGTGCGCGCATTCCGGAAATCCCCTTCCGGCCGCTTCCACGAAGTAATCTGATGAGAATTTCCTCTGTCTGATCATCGGCTGTATGGGCAACGGCTATGAAATCAGCCTTTTTTTCATGCAACACTTTTCGTAAGACCTGATAACGCAAGTCGCGGGCAGCATGTTCGACAGAAAGATGCTGCTGCCGGGCAAAGGAAGGAACATCAACAAAGGAGGCAATAAATGGAAGATTAAACTGCTTTGCCGCATTTTGGACAACACGCCCTTCGGCCTCAGTTTCCAGAGGACGCAGGCCATGATCCACCCAAACGACCACCAGCTCAAGATCAAGTTGTTGCTGCACACCTGCCAGCAAATGCAGCAGGGCCATGGAATCGGGACCACCGGAAACGGCAACCACCAGAGAATCACCTTGCGAGACGGCGCAGGTGGTGGTGAGAGCTTCACGGAACTGAAAGGGCAAAAGACTCATGTTGAGTATAATCCCTCGGATAAAAGCAAGAGGATTGAAAAAATCAGGGGGCAGCAGGTACACTCCACCTAAAAAATATGACGACCGTCTCTTCCCCGTTCCTATCGACAAGGGAAGAGACGGTCGTACTTTTAAGCAAACTCCCGGCAATCAATCGCCTTTAAACTCTGCGACCAGATCCTGGATGGAAGCCTTGGCATCGCCGAAATACATACGGGCATTCTCGGCAAAAAACAATGCGTTCTGAATACCGGCAAAGCCCGGATTCATGGAGCGTTTAAGCACAATCACTGTCCTTGCCCGCTGGGTCTCAATGATAGGCATACCATAAATTGGACTTGATTCGTCGTCAAGGGCAGCCGGATTGACCACATCGTTTGCACCAATGACCACGCAGACATCAACGGTATCCATGCGGGGATTGATATCATC
>JALXCX010000165.1 GCA_026990725.1 Desulfobulbaceae bacterium | reverse complement strand
AGTTTCTGGATGCTTAAACGGGATTCTACAAAAATTATTGAACGGGTGGCGGAAAGCTGCAGCGACGAGACAAAATCAGTTCAGAAGATGGAACGGATACGTTTTATCTTTAAGTTTTATGCCAAGCTGACCGTGCTTGGGCTTGTCCTGTATGCCGTGTCAACCCGTATGCAATTGAATATGATTGGGGTAGTGTTAGGACTGTCAACCGTAATGCTCAGCGTTTTTTTAGTCGTGCTGGGCGGTGGCAGAAAAGTATATTCTATACAGAGTACAAAGGGAGTATAAGGTTATGGAACATCCAATATTATTTATTTCGCTGATTCTTGACAAAATGGGACTGCCCGTGCCTCATACAATTGTAGGGCATACCCTGATAGAAAAGTTGTGTGTTCCCTATATGACTTATACGTGGTTGGTCATGGCCTTTCTGATTATTGTCCCTAAACTGACCATGGGGCGAATGGAACTTATTCCCGGTAAGGGACAGAATTTCTGGGAAGCCGTTTTATCCTACCTGATGGAAACTTTTGAAGAAAATCTTGGGAAAAAAGGGGCAAAGATGCTTTTCCCCATGATGACTACTTTTGCCCTGTATATTGTCATTGGTAATATGATCGGGTTGATTCCCGGTTTCATGTCACCGACCTCCAACTGGAACATCACCTTGGCCATGACTCTTATCGTCTGGGTTACACATCATGCGCTTGGTTTTAAGTTTCATGGTCTCAACTATTACAAACATTTCATGGGCCCCATACTTGCCATGGCACCCTTTATGTTCGTGCTTGAGGTTATCAGTAACTTTGCCCGGATACTTTCACTTTCCATGCGTCTGTTCGGAAATATCGTCGCAAAGGAAATTCTGCTTGCCGTACTTTTCATGCTTGCCGGGGCCTATTTTGCGCCACTGCCGATTCTTTGTCTCGGCGTTCTGGTCTCACTTGTTCAGGCTGCAGTATTTGTCCTGCTCTCAGTGAGCTACTGTGCAGGAGCCATGGAAGATGCCCATTAAGATGGGAAGTTTTTCAGAGGTAAAAGAATAAAAATTTAGAATGATTTTACAGTTTCCGTTATACGGAGAAGAAGGCCAACTTATATATCTTTATTAGGAGGAAGTGAACAATGGATAAGATTCATCTTGCTTTGGTTTGTATCGGTGCTGCTCACGCTATTGGATTTGCTGGTCTCGGCGCTGGTATCGGCATGGGTTCTGGTGTTCTTGGTGCCTGTCAGGGTGTTGCTCGTAACCCCGAGGCTAAAGGACCGATTACCACCACCATGATTCTTGGTATGGCTCTTGTTGAGTCTATCGCTATTTACGGTCTGGTTATTGCCTTTATCCTGCTCTATGCTAACCCCTTCAAGGCAGCGCTTCTTGGTTAATTAACCAAGGCAAAAAGGTATTTCCTTTTAAAGGCTGCAGCTTTTGCTGCAGCCTTTTTTTTTGGTTTGGTACCAGAGAAGGCTGGCTGCGTACCTGGATCCACCCAGGCCGCCATGGACTATTCAGGTGCCCGTTGTTTATCCGCTTTGCCTCTTTATTGTATTTCATCTTGTCCCTTGCAGGAGAGGTGTCCGGGTCGGGCGGGCCTTGGTATACTCAGTCCCCAGCGGCTGAGGTGCGATCGGTTTAATGGAATAGGATTGACAGTACGTTGCAGAAGAGTTGCAAACATCACTTGATCGGCTCGTTGATTGGACTGTAAAAAAATGAATCCGGCATAAGACAGACGGTTATCAATCGTAATATCTATCTCACCTGATAACGTTATAAAGAGAAAAAATTGTTATGAAAACGTTGCATCTTGTCAGCCTTGGCTGTGCAAAAAATCTCGTTGATTCGGAAATGATGCTTGGCTTACTTGATGCAGGCGGGTACAGCGTTGTGGCGAATCCGGCAGACGCAGATTTGTTGTTGGTTAACACCTGTGGCTTCCTCCAGTCGGCCGTGGAAGAGGCTGTTGATGAAATCCTGGCACTTGCCGAATATACTCGCAATGATCCTGCAAAAAAACTGGTTGTGACCGGTTGCATGGTTCAGCGATACGGGAAAGAGTTACAGGCAGAACTCCCTGAAGTCGATCTTTTTGTCGGCCTTGATGATGAAGCGAGGATTAATGAACTCATTGAGAATCTTGGAGCTGATCAGGTTATAGCCCTGAACGACCCCTCACGTTTTCTGTTCACCCATGTATCACCGCGAAAGTTATCTACTCCGTCTTTTCGTAGTTATTTGAAAATAACTGAAGGATGCGATAACCGTTGCACCTATTGCATGATACCGTCCATTCGTGGTGACTTGCGCAGCAGAAGCGTTGATGATCTGGTGAAGGAGGCAAAACATCTGGCCGGATCAGGAGTACAGGAATTGACCCTGATTGCCCAGGATTTAACAGCGTACGGGGACGATCTTTGTACAGGGGATAACCTGGTCAGTCTGCTGAAATCATTGCTTGCAGAGACTGATATTCCCTGGCTGCGTCTTCTTTACCTTTATCCGGTCTCGACCTCGGATGAGTTGCTGCAGTTGATGGCCGATGACCCGCGGATTGTTCCCTATCTTGATATTCCTTTTCAGCATGTGAGTGATGCTGTTCTCCAAAGAATGAATCGCCGGTACGGACGTCGGGATCTTGAAAACCTGATAGGACGCATTCGTTCTTATGTTCCAGAATGCGCCATTCGAACAACCATGCTGGTTGGTTTTCCAGGGGAAACAGAGCATGACATCGCAGAGCTTCTTGATTGCATGAGCCGTTGGCAACTCGATCATATCGGTGTTTTCCCCTATGAAAATGAAGCGGGATCTATGGCAGCAGGATTAAGTAATCAGGTGGCGACGGAAGAAAAACAGACTCGTTATCAACAGGTCATGAAATTACAGGCTGAAATCAGCAGAAAGAAGCTTCATCAGTATGTTGGAAAGCTTGAACCTGTTCTTGTGGAGGGGATCAGCCGGGAAACTGATCTTTTGCTGGAGGGCCGGACACGTTTTCAGGCCCCCGATATTGACGGGTGTGTCTATCTCAATGAAGGAACCGCAAGCCCCGGTGACATTGTTCAGGTGCATATCACCGAGGCACATATTTATGATCTGGTTGGTGGAATCAGCGATTAAACAGGAAAAATTACGTGGCTATTTTTTCTTTTTTTTACCTTTTATCTTTTTGCCTGCCTGGTCAACCCGTTCACGCAGATCCTTGCCCACTTTGAAAAACGGGAGTTTTTTTGGCGCTACTTTTATTTTTTCGCCTGTTTTGGGGTTGCGACCTGTATAAGAATCGTACTCCTTGACAACAAAACTGCCAAAACCACGAATTTCAATAGAATCATCACTGGCAAGAGCATTGCTCATAGCGTTGATAATAGTGTTCGTAATGGATGCTGCTTCACGAATCGGCAGGTTGATTTCTTCTGCAAGTGCTTCAATCAGTTCCGATTTATTCATGCTTTTCTCTCCCCTTGTCGCTGTTTCACACTTAGAGCATGTCAGTTGACAACCGTCTCTATTGTCCGGTAAGTCTTGTAAACACGTAGTTTTTTAAATAACTATTAAAAGTTAATCAGGTATGTTTGTGATTGTAAAGGGATTTTTTAAAAAAAGAGTTTTTTTAAGTCTTTTTGCGTTAAATAGCGGTGTTTTCCCGGTTCAAGAGATCCAAGTTTAAGTTTTCCATAGGCAGTTCGTTTGAGTTGGAGGACCGGATGGCCAATGGCCTGGAACATTTTACGGACCTGTCGTTTTTTTCCTTCATGGATCACAACCTCAATCAGGGCGGTGCCCTTGGTTCTTCGTAAGACACGTAATTTTGCTGGCCATGTTTTCAGGCCCTCCAGTTCAATGCCCTGTTCAAGACGGTGCAGATTTCCTGGTTTCGGTATGCCCCGGACCAGAGCTTCATAGGTTTTGTTGACTTCATTTCGGGGGTGGAGAACTCTATTGGCTAGATTTCCATCATTTGTGAGGATCAGAGCACCTTCACTGTCAAGATCAAGGCGGCCAACCGGAAAAACCCGGTTATCCATATTGGGAAGCAGATCTGTGACTATCGGTCTTCCCTGGGGGTCATCCATGGTGGTTACGTAACCGACAGGTTTGTTCAGAAGAATGTAGACGGCTTTTTCGCGGTGAATTGTTTTGCCGTCAACGGTAATAGTCGCCTGCTCAGGATCGACTTTCACCCCCGGCTGGGTGATGGTTTTCCCGTTGACAGCGACTCTGCCGTTGGCAATATACACCTCTGCTTTTCGCCGGGAGCAGATCCCGGCATGGGCGATAATTTTTTGTAACCGTTCTTCCATTGAATTAATCCGGCCTTACGGCAAATCTTCCCTTATCGCCATTCGGCTGGAATGAGGGATGTATATCGCTTGTCCACTCTGCTTTTGGTTGCGGCATCAACCTCAAGAATATCTGTGTACCAGGGCTTCATCCGGCAGTCAAAAACAACCGGAGGCTCAAGGCCAACGTGAAATCGCTGTACGTTCTGTCTGGCACCGTGTATGTCAGCAGCCGGTTCAAAGCGGGTAAAGAAGGTCCAGAGAAATTCCTGAAGATTACGTGTCGCCTCCCGGGTTGAATCCACCAGCAGGATAACCTGCCAGCCCGAAACGCCTAGGCTTGCGGCAAGACGGGGACCAAGCTGCTTATTGTGTTCATAAGAATCCCCCTGAATAACAAGAGTGCCTGGAAGAAATACTTTGGGCTGACTGCATCCTTCCGGCAAAGTCCCGCTAAATTCTGTGGGGAGTTCCCGTCTTTTTTTCTGCCCAAGGCCCAACATCATAGCCTTGGAGCCTTTGTTGACAGAAGGACCGGTGTAGTCAAGGGTATCCTGTGAGACGTTGGCAAAAATAAACAAATCCTGATCCCATTGAATCCGTTCAAGTACATGCTGCCAGAGACGGGGGAAATCCTCCATGTCCAGAGGGCCGTCGGTAAGGATGAGAAATTTAGTCAGGGAAAGTTGTCCTTCTCCCAGAATTCTCAGGCCAGCGGCAAAAGCCTCCCGCGGATAGCGATTGCTTACCCGGGCTGCAGCCAGACAGTGGAAACCGGTTTCGCCATAGGTTTTGAGTTGCTGAACACCATTCATGACCAGGGGGAAAAGCGGCGAGAGCAGGTCCTGGAGAAAATCGCCGATAAAATAATCTTCCTGCTTTGGGCGTCCGACAACCGTGGCCGGATAGATGGCATTATGACGATGATAGAGATGAGTGGCCTGGAAAACCGGGTAATCATGCTGTAGAGAATTATAACCATAATGGTCGCCAAAGGGACCTTCGGGCTGGCGCAGTTTAGGCGGAACAGCACCTTTAACGGCAAATTCGGCTTCGGCCACCAATCGATGCCCTCCCAGCGGATCTTTGGCCATGGCCAGTTTTTTTCCCTGCAGCAATGAGGCCAGCATCAGTTCAGGGATATCTTCTGGCAGTGGGGCAATAGCAGATAACATCAGGGCAGGGGGGCCGCCGATAAACAGGGTCAGATCAAGGGGCTGGTTTTTCTGTTCTGCCGCAAAGTAATGATAGCCACCGCCCCTGTGGATTTGCCAGTGAATGCCGGCGGTCCTGTCGTCATAGCGTTGGATACGGTACATTCCCAGGTTATGACCCCGGCCATCAGGATGCTCAGTATAAACAAGCGGCAGGGTGATAAACGCGCCACCGTCGGAATGCCATGAAGTGAGCATGGGGATTCCTGTCAGGCGAGGTGGCTGCTGCAGGTTTTCCAGGATCGGGGCTGAGCGAATATTTTTCAGGCCGATTTTCAGGGCTTGGCCTGCCAGTGGCCTTGCCTGCCATAAGGTTGAGAGCGAGGGCGGCATGAGTTGTTCGACAAGGTTGACCAAGCCTTTGACAAAATCAACAGGTCGGTTGCCAAAGGCCAGCTCAAGCCGGTGGTTGGTACCGAAAAGGTTGGTCACAACAGGGAAATCCGATCCCTTGACCTTGGTAAAAAGAAGTGCCGGACCGCCGCGTTGAATGACTCTGCGATGAATTTCCGCTATTTCAAGACAGGGGTCGACCTGTTCATCGATGATCAGTAAATTATTCTCTTTTTTAAGAACATTAAGGTAACTGCGGAGATTACATAAAGGAGTCATAGGGGTCAGTGATGGTGATCAGGATCGTTTAAAAAGAGTTCGTGGTATTCTTTTTCTTTCAGATGGGCCCGGAGTACTGTAGACAACTGGTCAACAAGCAGGGTTATTTCCTGATCGGTCATGCGGGGGATCAGTGTCTGCAGCAGAGTTTCTTGGCTGAAGAGTTGCAGGAAAAGCTGGAGGGAGCGCTCATCGGTTGCGCGGTCTAAACCAAAACAAATTTGATCAGCATCGATTGCCCGTAGTGAATTATTCATCCTGCAAGAATTTTCCAGTGGACTTTCCGGCTTCGGGGGCCGTCAAATTCACAGAAAAATATACGCTGCCAGGTGCCAAGCTGCAATCTGCTGTTCGTGATAAAGATCGTTAAACTGCAGCCGGTAAGCGTGGCCATCATATGGGAGGGGGAGTTTCCTTCAGCATGTTTGTAAGGAAAATCCAGTGGAACAATCTGGTTCAATACACCCAACAGATCGTGCTGAACAGCTGGATCACAGCCCTCGTTAATTGTCAGTCCTGCTGTGGTGTGCGGATTAAGCAGGCAGCAGATCCCGTCTGAAACTCCAGAGGTATCCACTGCCTGCTGCATCTGGCTGGTAATGTCCAGAAATTCCATATGACTGGAGCTGGACACTGTAATACTGCCGGAATGCGTCATGTTGACAAACTACTGAATCTGCCAGCGGCCGTAATCATCACGGCAGGCTGTGGTGTATGTGCGCTGGGTTTTACCATCAATGACGGCGGTAATCTCCGCTTTTCGGCAGGGATGATTGTTCTGGGTATATGCCGGTTGCGGGGTAACCTGGTATTGGGTACCTTTGTCCGGATTAACCCAGGATGACGTTTGGCCGGAAACACCCCGTTCGTAGACGTGGTTGAGTTCCTGCCTGTCATATTTATCCATTTCGTTTCCTACGATATAGCCAACAGCCATACCAATGGCTGTCCCGATAAGGGTGGCCTCCGTATTGTGCCCAATTGCCTGTCCGGCAATGGCACCGGCTCCGGCCCCCTGCATTGCTCCGAGTTGTGCCCTGTTCATGTTGGCACCAGTGCAGGATGCGAGTAACAGGATCGAAAGGACTGCCAGAATGTGTACAGTTTTCATTTTTTCCTCCATTAGAATATAAAAAATAAAATTGGTTTTGAAAAATTAAACAGGAACCTTACCTGTCCTCAGGGAGTTCCCTGCCCGGTTGTACACCGAGTTTTTTTAGAGCACGGGTCCGCGATATCAGGTTGCCCTGACCGGTAGCCAGCCGTTTTTCAGCGGTTTTCCAGCTCTTTGTTGCCTGGTTCAGTTTTGTTCCAACCTCAGTAAACACCTCAACAAACCCGACAAATTTATCATAAAGATTCCCGGCCTCTTTGGCAATAGTTAAACCATTGCGATTTTGTTCATCAAGCCTCCACATGTGATGAATGGTCCGCAGGATTGCCAGCAGAGTTGATGGCCCCGCAATGACCACTCTTTTTTTCATTGCCTGACTGAGCAGGTCCGGTTTTAAGCTGACCGCCGCCTGAAAAGCACCCTCCACCGGAATAAACAGCAGAACAAAATCCGGAGTCAAAAGCCCTGGTAACTGGTGATACCGCTTGCCGGCCAGTCCCGTGACATGTTTGCTGACCGAATTGGCATGGGCTTTGAGCTGTTTGTCTTTTTCTATGGTGTCCTCGCTCCTGCAGGCCGCCAGGTAATGTGTCAGCGAGACCTTGGCGTCAATGATCACGTCTCTTTTGCCAGGCAGGTGGACTATGACATCGGGTTGCTTGAGTTTTCCCTGCCTGTCACGTATGGAAACCTGGGTTGCAAACTCCTGACCTTCGCGAAGGCCTGAGTCTTCCAGTATTTTTTCCAGCAGCATCTCGCCCCATTGCCCCTGCAGCTTGTTTTTCCCCTGCAGGGCTCTGGTCAGATGAAGCGCATCTTTACCGATGCGTTCGTTTAAGTTTTTCAGATGCTCAATTTCCTTTATCAGCGAGACTCTGTCGCGTGATTCGCTCTCGTAGACAGTTTCAACTTTTTTCCTGAAACCGTCGAGCTGGTCGCGAACGGGCAGAAGTAATCCTTTCAGCCCTTCAGCATGCTGGTCCCGCAAAACACGACCCTGCTCAGACAAGACTTTCCGGGCAAGGTTCTGGAAATCCTGCTCCTGCTGGTTCCTGGTCTGTTCAAAAAGCGACAGGCGTTCACCGGCTATTGTCCGGGTGGTGCGCAGTTTTGCTTCAAGTTCGATATTGTCGCGAAGCAGTAACCGGTTTTGCTCTATAATGTCCTTGTTCGTTTGAGACAGCTGATCATTTTCTTCTTCAAGGCGGTTGTTGTTCTGCCCATTCTGTTCAAGGCGCAGCGAGAGAAGCAGACGCCCACGCTGAAGTCTATTATAGACCACAAGCATTATTATCCCCATGACTACGACCCCCAAAGCGACCCCCAGCAACAGGGACAGGCCATGGATCTGTCCGATGATTTCAGCCGCCTCCTCTGCTGAAATCTGCATCAGCTGCGGCGCATCTGTCGTAGTTCTTCCAGCTCGTCAAGTAAGTCAAGAGCCAGTGCGCATCCGGGCAGGTTGATCCGCAGATCTCTCTGCAGGCGGACTGTTGCCTGGACCCGGCGAATTTCGGTATAGGTAAAACGCCAGGTAACTGGTGAGCTCTGCCGGGCTTCGATCAGTCCTTCGTTGATCATCTCCAGGACTCTTTCTGCGGGAATGTTGCAGAGCGTGCAGAGTTCCTTTAGGCCGCATTGGGTTTTCTCGTCCAGCACTGTGCCGGTTATGTAGGTCACTGTTTTCGTCATAAGTTATTTAGCAAAGAGTATGCCAGGAATTGCGAACCTGGTTGTGAAAATGTCAAAGAACTGATTATTGCTACACGCCCATCTCCGCCCGCGGATTAAGCGGCATGAGCGAGGCCATTTCCTTGTACAGTTTTTTTTGCTCCTCTGTTTTCGGCACAGGCAGAACAATGCGCAAAACAACATACATATCTCCGCTTGCCCCGGCGGTGCTTAATCCCTTTCCTTTGAGCCGGAGTTTTCCTCCATTTTGTGACCCCGGGGGAATCACAAGCTGGACATTGCCTCCAAGTGTCGGGACCGTAACTGTTGCCCCGAGTGCGGCTTCCCAGGGTGCCACCGGAAGTGTGAGGTAAACATCTCGTTTTTCCGCATGAAAGACCGGGTCATCGACAAAGGAAATCTCCAGAAAGAGGTCACCATTTGGCGCGCCGCCCATGCCGGGAAGACCCTGGCCCTCAAGCCGTATTTTTTGCCCCTGAATGATGCCTTTGGGAATGGTTACATGCAGAGTCTGGGGTGTTGAAGTCACCCGTCCCTGCTCGTCGATTGTTGGTTTGGTTAAGGTCAGCGTCTGTTTAGAGCCGTTATAGGCATCTTTCAGGTTAATGACAATTCTGGCATGCTGGTCTTCGCCCTTTTGCTGAAAGGTTGATTGTCCGGCATTGTTGTATTTGCTGTGGCCAAACAGATTTTCAAAAAAATCACTGTGTCCGCTCTGCTGATTTTGCCCGGTATAGCCTGAGCCGCGGAATTCAAAGCCATTGTTCCAGTCCGGGGGCGGTTCAAAATCCTGTCCGTTTTTCCAGTTGCTGCCAAATTTATCATAGGCCGCCCGTTTCTCAGGATCCTGAAGAACCTCGTAGGCCTCTCCAAGTTCCTGAAATTTATTTTCAGCATCCGTCTCTTTGCAGACATCCGGATGATATTTTCTGGCAAGTTTGCGGTAGTTGCGCTTGATCTCCTCCTGGGTGGCCTGCCGCGAAACGCCAAGAATGTCGTAATAGTCTTTGTATTCCATGGGTTCTCTTGTCGGTGACTTAAATATTATGTACTATGTAGTACAGTAAGTTCAGCAGGTGGAAAAGCAAGGAAAAAGTGCAACTCGTTGCCAGGAGGATGTTCCAGCGGTAACCCCTCTGGAATATTATCTATTTTTGTTAAAGAAACGGTTAATTGCGATATGTCAGGTCTTGGAAGGATATGAACGCTGTAAATGCGAATTGTTGCAAAACTTCAGTGTCATGCGTTGTGCTGACCGGCTTTAGAGCGACAGGTAAAACCGCTGTGGGGAAAGTTTTAGCCGATCTGCTGGGCTATCGTTTTATTGATACCGACGATGTGTTGACCAGACGGCTGGGATGTTCTATCACGGACTCTGTCAGCCGTTTTGGCTGGCAACCTTTTCGTGACCAGGAACAGGCGCTGTTGCTGGAGCTGAGCGGAACACGTGAGACTGTACTGGCAACAGGCGGTGGCGCAGTTCTTCACCGCAAAGCCTGGCAGAAACTCTGCGCAGCATCGTTTGTTGTCTGGCTGCAGGCGGATATTGAAACGATTACACATCGTCTGGCCGCCGACGCAAAAACAGCTGTTCAAAGGCCGTCGCTTGAGGGAAGGGAAGCTGAAATGGATATGACAAAGCTGTTGCAGGAAAGAGAAGTGTTGTACCGAAAAGGGGCAGATCTTTGCCTGTCAACCAAACAGCACACTCCAGCGGAGCTTGCCGGATATCTTTGCCGGCAGTTAGCAGTCGTTGAGAGGGATGAGTAATCATTAAAACTTTGTAAAGGCCGGAGAAAAAATTCGGCAAGGACACGGTTATGGCAGGAAATACATTTGGCAGCCTGTTCAAAGTAACAACCTGGGGAGAATCCCACGGAACAGCATTGGGTGCAGTGATTGACGGGTGTCCTCCGGGTATCAACCTTACTCCTGAAATGATCCAGGAAGAACTTGAGCGAAGACGTCCGGGCAAGGGTGGGGCGACCTCGCCACGGAGTGAGCCGGATCAGGTCCAGATCATGTCCGGGGTGTTTCAGCCCGAAGGCTGTCGCTGCCAGAAGACAACAGGGACTCCAATTTCTCTGGTTATCTTTAATAAAGATGCCCATTCAAAATCCTATACGCATCTTCAAGATGTTTTCCGGCCCGGTCATGGAGATTTGACCTATCAGGCCAAGTATGGAATACGGGATCACAGGGGCGGCGGTCGTGCCTCGGCCCGGGAAACTGCGGCCAGGGTGGCTGCGGGAGCTGTGGCGCAACAGCTCTTACGGAAAAATAATATATTTGTTCAGGCCTATACCGTGGCCCTTGGAGGTGTTTCTACCAGCAAACGTGATCTTGCCCAGATAGGTGAAAATCGTTTGTTCTGCCCGGATAATAAAACAGCAGAGCTGATGGAGGAGCGCATCAGGGAGGTTCGTCGCCAGGGGGATACAGTCGGTGGCGTTGTCGAAATTCTGGCATCGTGTCTGCCCGGGCTGGGAGAGCCGGTTTTTGATAAGCTTGATGGTGAACTTGCCCGGGCTCTGATGTCCATTGGCGCGGTCAAGGGCGTGGAGATCGGGGCGGGGTTCAGGGTGGCAGAAATGCTTGGTTCAGAAAATAATGATCCTATCTCCCCGTCCGGTTTCTTGGGGAATAACTCCGGTGGAATTCTTGCGGGAATAAGTAATGGAGAAGATTTGGTGATGCGGGTCGCTGTCAAACCCATTCCGTCAATACATAAAGAACAACAGAGCGTCAATTTGCTCAATGAGCCGGTCAAAATCAAGGTCGGCGGGCGGCATGATATTTCTGCTATTCCCCGGATCATACCTGTTTGTGAGGCCATGGTGAAGCTGACTCTTGCCGATCATCTTCTGCGGCAGCTTGCCATGCAGGGGGGTGCTGAACAGGGATCAGGTTGTGCAAGGGACTAAGCAGGTGACAGAGAAGAAAGGGGACGTTCCGGTTGTCCCGGCTGGTGCTTTGTCCGGGAACAAGAAAAATGTCTGGATGGTCACCCGGGAATACGACGGACTGGCTGGAGCCGGCGGCGTGAAAGATGTCTGCCGGCAGCTGGCCGAGGCCCTGGTGAGTGACCAGAGTTGCCGCGTTCGGGTGGTCCTGCCGGGATACGGATTTATTCATCCGCAGGAAGCTGGTTTTCAACAATTGGTTTTTGGCAGCGGAAGGACGCATTTTTCTGTGGACATGGACTATCCGGAAAAGGAACGCAGGGAAGAGGTTGCTGTGTGGCAGCAGACCATGCGCGGGGTCGAGGTCTTTGTGCTTGAATCTTCTCGTTTTAACGAAAAGTCAGGGGTGTACACATATACGGCAAAGGAGGAGAAAAAAGAATCCTGGCAGCGCCGGGGCAGGGGGCATTATGATTATTTTGCCATGAATATCCTGCTGCAAAAGGCGGCCCTTGACCTGATGATTCTCCTTGACCACCGGCCAGACATCATTCATTGCCATGATGGTCATGCCGCAACACTTCCGGCAATGATGCGTGAGCTTCCCGGTTACCGGCATTTTTTTTCAGACACCGGGAGCGTGGTGACAATCCATAATGCCGGTAGCGGCTACCACCAGGAAATCGCGGATCTTGCCTTTGCCCGTGCCGTAACAGGGCTGCCCGGGTCAGTCATTGACGCCAGTCTGCTGAGCGGTTGTTTTGATCCTTTTTTATCTGCAGCCAATTATGCCCGGCTCAATACAGTGAGTGATAATTATGCAAGAGAACTCCAGCAAACCGGTGAAGACATCCGCACCGGCTGGCTGGGACATAAACTCCTGCGACGTGGAGTGAGGCTTGCAGGAATCACAAACGGGATTAACCCGGATGATTTTAACCCGGAAAACCCCGAAAAATTAGGCCTTGACGCATCGTTTTCTCCCAGGCGTGGTGAGCTTTCCGGTAAATTAATCTGCAAGAAAAACATGCTCAAGAGATGCCGCCAAAAGGGTGAATGGGCAAATGTCATCCAGCATGGCCAACTGGACCTAACGCCTGAGCTTGCTCTTTTCACCTTCATCGGCAGATTAACAGCCCAGAAGGGGGTTGATCTTCTCTTGCAGGCCCTTCCGTTGCTGCTTGCAAGAGAAAAAGAAACATTTCAGCTCCTGGTTTTGGGTTCCGGTGACCCTGATCTTGAACACCAGTTGGAAACCCTGGCCGTTTCTGATGAGTTTTCCGGACGTTTTTGTTTTTTAAAAGGCTATGATTCTGATCTTGCAAATAAAGTTTATGCTGCCGGTGATTTTTTTCTTATTCCATCCCTTTATGAGCCCTGCGGCCTGACGGATTATATGGCGCAGCTTATGGGGAGCCTGCCCATTGTTCATCATGTCGGCGGGCTGGTCAAGGTGCTGCATGAAAAAACTGGATTTGCCTATAAAGAACAGCTGCCGGACGAGTTGTCCTCCACCATGCAGCAAGCCTTGCAGGTATACACCAATGAGCCAGCAAGGATCCGGACAATGCAGAGAGAAGCTATTTTGCAAATTTATAAATATCACAGCTGGCCAAAGGTCACAAAAGAATATCTTATGCTCTACCAACAGGCCAGTGCCATGACGGTACAGGAGCAAAATGAACGCTGAAAAACCCGGCCATCCGGTCCGGGGCCGGCGGAGGCAGGAGTGGTTTGAACAGAGGCGTGATTTTTTCATGCGCCGGGTTTTTGAAGATTTTTTTGCCATTGTCCGCTCTTTTCAGGATGTTTACCAGGTGTATCTTGGCTGCAAAGGGGCAGGCCGCCCTGCGGCGATTGATCTGCTGGCCCCCAAAAATGATGCTTTGCGGGCCAAAATCTGGGACAGGCTCACCTTGATGGTTGGCACGGAAGTAGACAAGGGGCCACTCTGGCAGCTGAAAGATCTCTGTCACCGAATCTGGCCCGAAGACGGGCAGGCCGGTGTCCCTGAAGGCGCGCTTGTTGACTGGCTGGTCGGTCTGATTTTTCATGAAGCCATGAAACTGAAGGAAAATGTCTATATTCTCGGCCGTTACGGACCAGCGGCGTTTAGAATGCGGGACCCTGAAACAGTCGAGGTCTCCGGTACCCGCGATTTAACCCGGATAATGGATGTTAATGGATTGATTCACCGGGTTAAAATTGACGTGACGGCCCAGATGGATCAGCTGGCATTTCTTTTTGGTCAGACCAGCTACATTCTTCGAACCATGCTTCCCTGGTTGTCAGAGAATATGCTGGTGGTTCGGCTTCTTGCGGAGCAGGAGGACGTGGTTCAAGAGTTGTGGGGGGAAGGAACAGCAGCGGTCTTTGCCGAGATGTTCCACAGGAAGCCGGAACAGGGATTTTGTGCTGCCGGCAAGAGTTATTTGCAAGGACAGTGGTCTGTTCAGGCACGGGATATGTACCAGAGAGCCTTGTCTGTTAATTCGGATTGTTTTGAGGCCGACAGGCGTTTGAAAGAGCTCTTGAAACAGGAGTATAAAAGCGATGAGGCACTCCCAGAAAATAATGAAGGGGCGTTGTAGCTTTATTCTCACAACGCTGTTGGCGTGTGTTACGTTGTGTAAAAAAGAACTCGGAAACATCAGGTAAGAATCCTCAGGGAGGGAAGAGCATGAGCGTAAAAATCGGTATAAACGGATTTGGTCGTATAGGCAGGAATATTTTTCGGGCAATTGCGCTTGATGAGGCTTTTCAGGATATTGAGGTTGTTGGAATCAATGACCTGACCGATGTAAAGACCATGGCCCATCTCTTAAAATACGATTCAGTGATGGGCGTGTATGGTGCTGATGTTTCGTATGATAATAACGGGATACTGGTTAATGGCACCCTGATACCCGTTTCTTCCCACCGAAATCCTGCAGATATTCCCTGGCGTGAAACCGGTGCTGAGTACGTGCTGGAATGCACAGGTTTTTTTCGGGATCAGGACAAGGCCAAGGCTCATATCGATGCCGGAGCAGACAAGGTCATCATTTCGGCCCCGGCCAAAGGAAATGTGAAAACCATTGTCATGGGAGTCAATGAAGAGGAATATGATCCCACCCTGCACCATGTGATCTCCAATGCCTCCTGCACCACAAATTGCCTTGCGCCGGTTGCTCAGGTGATACTGAATAATTTTGGTATACAAAGAGGACTCATGACGACGATTCATGCCTACACCGGTGACCAGCGTCTGTTGGATTTCCCACATGCGGATCTGCGCAGGTCACGCGCGGCCGCCTTGTCCATGATCCCGACCAGCACCGGGGCTGCCGCAGCTGTGGCCCTTGTTATTCCGGAATTAAAAAATAAGTTTGAAGGTCTTGCCGTGCGGGTACCGACACCGGATGTCTCACTGGTTGACATTGTCATTGAAGTGGAACGGGAAACGACAGTACCGGAAGTCAACAGGGCGTTGCAGGAGGCAGATGGGCGTTTTCTCAGGTATTGCGATGAACCGCTTGTTTCTATAGACTTTCAGGGAGATCCACATTCGTCCATTGTGGACGCATTGTCCACCCGAGTGCTGGGGACATCGGTTAAGGTCATGAGTTGGTATGACAATGAATGGGGGTATTCCAACCGGATGCTGGATCTGGTTTTGCACATGGAGGCAAACAAACCCTTGTAATGGTGAAGTAAAAGAAGTAAAAAAAAGAGTTAATAAAAAGGTAACTGTTCAGCTGCACCCCATAGTGCGGCGATCAGGCCTCCTCACATAGACGGGCTATAGTTCGTTGGCCTGCTTACCGCACTATGGAGCACATCTGAACAGTTACAGGCCACAGGTTATACCAGCATTGTGCTGATACCTGAACAGTGACGTAAAAAGTAGGCGCATGGATGTTTCTGAGGCGGCCTGCAGCAAGATTTAGATTTATTCTCAAGGAGATAAATGATGAAAAAAATATCAATGGCCGTTTCCGTTGTTCTGGCTTTATCAGCAGGATCCGCCCTTGCCGCTGAGCAGCATTGGGGATATTCGGGAGAAGACGGAGCCGCGCATTGGGCCGAGATTGATCCTGCGTTTGCGATGTGTGCCAAGGGCGTTAATCAGTCGCCCGTCAACCTGACAGGGTTTGTTGAGGCGGAGATGGCACCGCTTGAATTTAATTATACCGGGCTTGCCACGGAAATCATGAACAATGGGCACGCTGTTCAGGCAAAGTATACAACCGGCTCCACAGTCAAAATTGCCGGTAAGTCTTATATGCTGAAACAGTTTACTTTTCATTCACCAAGTGAAAATCAGATAAACGGTGAATATTTCCCCATGGAAGCAGAATTCGTTCATGCCGGTTATGATGGCAAGCTGGCAGTTATTTCTGTTATGTACACGATAGGCGAGGCCAATGAGGGCATAAAAAAACTCTGGCGTCAGATGCCTGTTGAGGTGGGAACAAAATCCGGTCTTTTTTCCCAGGTAAGAGCAGAAGATCTCATGCCTGCAGACAGGGATTATTATCGTGTCAACGGCTCGTTGACAACACCGCCCTGTACTGAGGGCGTTACCTGGATCGTGATGAAAAACCCGGTGACTATCTCTGAGGCCCAGCTTAAACAGTTGAGTAAAGTCCTGGGACAGCCAAATAATCGCCCGATTCAGGCGATAAATGCCCGTCCTGTTTTGCAGTAGTTTTTTCTCGCCTTTATTCGCCGGGACTCTTTTTCTGCAGGTTCCGGCGAATAAGGATACTTTTGTTGATTCAGCAGTTCCAGGTTTTTTCAGCGCTTTCCTCTTTTTCCCCCAAAAGTGCGCGCTGTATCAGAGGATTTTTTTATCTTGCCGTATGTTCAGCTCGTCCCGTCCCTGAATATCAGGGAAATGATGATTGACAAATACGCTAAAATGCGATTAATTATCAGGTTCTATTAACGGTGAAACAGAAGAGTTGCCGGTTACTGTCGGCAGTTTTTTAATCCTCCAGACTCACCGGCATTGACGACCGGGAACAGGCATGAAAGTCAATATGTTCGGCAGATGGTTTTTCCCTGCCATAAGAATTTTCATGTATAATTATCCAGAAATTATATCAATTATTTAAGGAGAGTAACCCATGGCATTAACGGTAAAAGCGATTGCAGAGAGTATCAATATTATGGGCAACCGGAGTGGTTCTGCAATGAAGGAACGGAGTCCGGGGCCGGTTCAGGAAATGGCCAAAGAAGAAACAGCAGCCGGAGCCACCTATCTTGATTTAAATATTGGTCCGGCCCGAAAGGATGGAACTGAATTGATGCCTTGGGTCGTTGAAACCGTGCAGGATACTGTTGATACCCCCCTGTGTCTTGACAGTACAAATACCGATGCCATGGCTGCCGGTTTTAAAGTCGTAAAGAATAAAAGTCAGGCCATTATGAACTCTATTTCCGCTCAACCCGAGCGAATGGAAGCCCTGATTCCCGTTGCAGCGGAAGCTGGGTGTGATGTCATCGCCCTGCTCTGGGGGCCTGATGGAATGCCCCGTGATTCCGCTGAACGTGCAGCCATGTCTGTTGATCTGATGATGGCCCTGAATGAAGCCGGTATTCCCAACGAGAAAATTCTGTTTGATCCTATCGGAACTCCGATTACCCTGGGTGCCGACCAGATCGCCGCTGGGCTTGAGTTTATGATGATGCTTCCAGATATCGCTCCAGGGTCTGGCTCCACTGTAGGGCTTTCCAATGTCTCCAACGGCGTGGCAGAAAATCTTCGTAAATATCTGGATCGCACGTACCTGATTATGCTCATGAAATATGGCATCAGCACGGCTATTGTCAACTCGTATGATGCAGAGCTTATGGCCATCTGTAATGGTGAGCGGCAGGATCTGGTGGATATGGTGCACGGTATGATGGACGGGACCGATCCTGATCCGTCCTCACTTGAAGGTACGGCACTTGAGCATTACAAGACCTACAAGGCCTTGTCCGGCCAGACTGTTTTTTCTGAATCCTGGCTGGAATTATAAATCGTCTGCTTCTATCCTGTCCCTGCACATGATTGAGTCGGTGGCTGGTGAATACGTATGAAACGGAAAATATCTGGTCATCACCTGGTCTATGGCACGCTGAAAGATTATCTGACAGGTGAGGAACTAACAGATACTGATGATGAACGCTTCAGGCAGGATTTGGAGCGTCTCATGGTTGAAGAGAAGGGCTTTTCCAAAGAAGAACTGGAACCCCGGTTGACTATTGAAACAACCTTTAACAAGATCTTTGTTCGTTCCATTATTGATCTGACTGTTTCTGTGCGAGATAAGCGGCTTTTTGTCCTGCGCTACGGACCGGGGTCGTTGGTGACCAGAGAAAAGTCAGCCCTTGCTGCGGCCCGGGTGCTTTTCCCAGATTATTGCATTCCCCTGGCAATCGTGACGAACGGCCGTGATGCTGAACTCCTTGAAACATCGACCGGTAAGGTACTTGGAACGGGCATGGAGGCAATTCCAGATCGAGAGCAGGCTGGCCAATTGATCAGGCAATATAAATGTAATCCTCCTCCGGATGAGGCTGCCCGGGAGCGCACATTTCGTGTGCTCAATGCCTTTGATCTGGAGGTTTGCTGCAGAAATGATTCCTGCAGCCTTCCTGAAACGAAATGAAGCCGGGAATTCGGTTTCATTTTTTTATAGATTAACCTGAACGTAAGGTATCATGAGTACAACAAAGAATTGGAGTAAATCCTCCTGGCATGATTACCCGGTCCTGCAGCAGCCTAACTGGCCGGATGAAGCAACGTTAAATGAGGTATTGCAGAGTATTTCCCGGCTGCCACCCCTGGTATTTGCCGGTGAAATACGTGATCTGAAGGCATCTCTTGCCCGGGCTGTTCATGGAGAAGCGTTTTTGCTGCAGGGTGGGGATTGCTCTGAAGAGTTTAATCGCTGTACCGCTCCCAATATCAGGGACACCCTGAAAATCCTGTTGCAGATGGCTGTCACCCTGACCTATGCTGGCGGCAAGCCTGTGGTCAAGGTGGGTCGTATAGCCGGTCAGTATGCCAAACCGCGTTCAAGTGACACTGAAATGGTTGATGGGGTTGAACTGCCCAGTTACCGTGGTGATATGGCCAATGCTGTTGAGCCCGATCCCCAGGCTCGGATTCCTGATCCCCAGCGTCTTATGCAGGGGTATAACATGTCTGCTGCTACCCTGAATCTGCTGCGGGCCTTTACCCGTGGTGGTTTTGGAGCATTGCACAGGGTGCAGGCCTGGAACCAGGAGTTTGTCAAGCGTTCCCCCATGGGGCGTTCGTATGAACGTCTGGCCAAACAGATCAGCCAGGCGCTTGATTTTATGCAGACCATCGGTATTGACACCGAAGCCCCGCAACTCAAGCAGGCTCAGTTTTTTACCTCGCACGAAGCTCTTTTTCTTGGTTATGAAGAGGCACTTACCCGTGAAGACTCCCTGGATGGCGGCTGGTATGACTGTTCAGGCCACATGTTATGGATTGGTGACCGTACCCGCCAGATAGACGGCGCTCATATTGAATTTCTGCGTGGTGTGCTCAATCCGCTTGGTATGAAAGTCGGGCCCAAGCATGATATTGATGATATTCTGAGGATTATTGAACGGCTGAACCCTGAAAATGAAGCGGGAAGAATGACCCTTATTGCCCGCTTTGGAGCCAAAGGAGTTGAAAAATACCTGCCGCCGCTTATCAGGGCAATCAATAATGAAGGCATGAACGTGGTCTGGAGCTGCGATCCCATGCATGCCAATATCCGTAAAACAGAGGGCGGCCGTAAAACACGTAGTTTTGATGATATTTTATCTGAACTGCAGTGCTTTTTTGAGCTGCATTGGGCTGAGGGGACTGTCCCTGGCGGGGTCCATTTCGAGCTGACCGGCGATGATGTCACCGAGTGTACAGGAGGCGCCCATGAGCTTAGTGACGAGCAACTGGGACAGAATTATCTGACAACTTGTGACCCGCGCCTTAATGCCGAGCAGTCACTGGAAATGGCGTTTCGTATTGCCGAGATGATTAGAACCTGATCGTTTGCTAATCCACGCTGGAGAGTGTTTGAGTATTCTCCGGTAACAAGTAGTAATAATGTTGAATAAAGCGGTTCGGGATGTGATCCTGAACCGCTTTTTTTATGCCCGGGTCTCTCGAGGCGGTAGAAAAGCCAACATTGTCAGAGCAATAATCGTCAAGTCGGGAAAGGAACATTGCAGAATTACTATCTGTCTATTAGTATGGGTTATTTTGTTTACACGAGTGGAAGTTTCAGGGATTAATCACTTATAACTATCCTCATACCACTGCTCATACTGTTTTTTGTCATGTCTAGCGGCTTTTCCTTTCTCTGCTCTATTTGGGAAGCCGTGTTTTTATTGGAGGAAACATGAAAAAAAGTATTTCGGGATTTGTCCTGTTTCTGCTGGCGATTTCAGCCTCTCTCGCCTGTGGGGCTGAACCTGTAAAAATTGGTATGATTACCACGCTGTCCACGAAGGCTGGTTATCTGGGCGAGGAAATTCGTGATGGCTTTCAACTCGCCCTGGACCAAAATGACGGCAGTCTGGGCGGCGTTCCGGTTGAACTGCTTGTTGGCGATGACAGCAGAAAACCGGAAAAAGGTCGTCAGATCGCCAAACGCTTTATAGAGCGCGATCATGCCCAAATCCTTACCGGAATTGCCTTTTCCAATGTTGCCATGGCCGTAGTGCCCAAGGTTGTCAAAAAGGATATTTTTTATATCAGCCCCCTTTCAGGGGTTTCATTTTTTGCAGGCAAGGGATGCAATAGGAATTTTTTCAATGTTGCCTGGCAGACAGACAACCTTT
This sequence comes from Desulfobulbaceae bacterium, assembly GCA_026990725.1. Lineage (GTDB taxonomy): Bacteria > Desulfobacterota > Desulfobulbia > Desulfobulbales > Desulfobulbaceae > Desulfobulbus_C. The sequence continues at coordinate 1,306 of JALXCX010000165.1, read as the reverse complement.
CAGAAGCAATTGGCCAGTACGCGACGGAAAAGGGATATACCAATGTGTACATTCTGGCCCCGAATTACATAGCCGGAAAGGATAATGTTGCCGGTTTTAAAAGGTTTTATAAAGGAAAAATTGCCGCCGAAGTGTATACCAGCCTTGGTCAGGCCGATTACGCGGCAGAGATTGCGGCTCTTCGGGCAGCCAGGCCTGATGCTGTCTACTTCTTTCTTCCGGGCGGTATGGGGATAAATTTTCTCAAGCAGTTCTCCCAGGCCGGTTTAACCGGAACAATCCCTTTAATGGGACCCGCGGCAACCGATGAGAGATTACTAAAAGCCGTGGGAAAAGCCGCAATCGGGGTTATTAATTCCTCCCAGTGGAGTGTGGATTTTAACACGCCGTCCAACACCTCGTTTGTGGCGGCGTTTCAAAAGAAATATGGGCGTACTCCGACCCTGTTTGCCTCACAGGGTTATGACACGGCGCATCTTATTGGCTCTGCCCTGCAGGCGGTATCCGGGGATTTGAGTAAAAAAGATGCCTTTCGCTCGGCTTTGGAAAAAGCGGATTTTATAAGTGTGCGCGGTGCGTTTCGATTCGGGCCTAATCATTTTCCAATTCAGGATTATTACGTGCGTCAGGTTGTGCAGAAAGAGGATGGCAGTCTGACAAATAAACTTCTGAAGAAGGTCTTTACTGATCATCAGGATGCCTATGTCGGGCAATGTGTCAGATAGTGCCAGTCCCTTCAGGGTCTTGGGTCTTTTGCCGGCCTCCGGGTTATGCTCTAAAAAAAGGAATCAGGGCGGATATAGAAAACAGAAATGCTGGTTCTTGAACAGATTTTAAACGGCCTGCAGCTGGGCGTCATGTTGTTTCTTATGTCGGCCGGACTGACCCTGGTCTTTGGCATAATGCAGGTTGTTAATCTTGCCCACGGCAGTTTTTATATGATCGGCGCCTATGTTGCGGCAACGGTGACCATGAAGACCGGATCTTTTATGCTGGGGCTGCTGGCGGCCCTGCCTGCTGCAGCACTGGCCGGAATGGTTGTTGAACTGCTTATCCTGAGAAAACTCTATCATCGTGACCATCTGGATCAGGTACTGGCCACTTTTGGTCTGATTTTTTTCTTTGATGAACTCACTCGAATAATCTGGGGACGGCAGCCCTTGTTCATGGATGTCCCGTCCTGGCTGTCGGGCTCAGTCCAGATCCTTCCTGGAATTGACTATCCTGTTTACAGGCTGGCAATTATTTGCGTGGGTATTCTGGTTGCCCTGTTTCTTTACCTGCTCTTCTCCCGGACCCGTCTTGG
>JALXCX010000164.1 GCA_026990725.1 Desulfobulbaceae bacterium | reverse complement strand
CCCTGTCGTTTGCCCCATACCGGGAAGTGCTACTGAGTGACACCTTGCTCGCAACCCTCCACTACAACACCCTGGCCACGGTAAAGGCCTCGACCCGCTCCGCTCCCGCCCTGACCAGAACCCTTGCACATTCATGGAGGGTCGAGCCGGTTGTGTAGACATCATCAACAAGCAAAACTTTTCTTCCCCGTATCAAGTCGACCTCACGCAGGCTAAAAGAATTCTTGAGATTATTTCTCCGTGCTTTCCCGCTGAGTTCTGTTTGAGGAACTGTTGAACGGTGCCTGCAAAGCAAATTTGGACAGAGTGCTGCCTGCCAGGCAGGAAAGCAGGCTCTGGCCAAAAGTAACGCCTGATTAAACCCCCGCCTTTGCAGGCGTTTTTTATGCAGAGGAACCGGAATAAGACAGTCCGGAACGTGGACTGCCTGTTCCGCTTCCGCCTGCCGGGCAAGAGTGGCCAAGGTCTCAAGCACGGAGAGGTCCCCGCCAAATTTTAAACGAACAAGAAGAGAGCGCAACGGATCTTTGTAGCTAAACAATGACCGTGCCCGGCTAAAAGCAAATGTTTTACCAAGACAGGCACCGCAAAGATGATCTTCTCCGGAAGTAAATATTGTTCCACAACAGGTACACAGGGGAGAAGTAAGAGGGGATAAACGAGCTCTGCAGGTGTCGCAGAGGGAGGCAAGCTGTGGGCCTGTCTGCTGATTACATCCTTGACAGCGGGCTGGTAAAAAGACATCAACAATCCCCTGAAAGACAGATCTTTCCCCACGATCCCGGTCCGGCACCCTGCGACCGCACCGGGATTGTCTTGATGCCCTAGGCCATGGCGGCCTGAAGATTCTCATCAAGCTTGACCAGAAACTCCTGGGTTGTTAAAAACTGCTGCTCACTGCCCAGCAACAGGGCAAGATCCTTGGTCATAAAGCCGGACTCAACAGTCTGCACACAGACAGATTCCAGGGTCTCGGCAAATTTGACGACCTCTGGTGTCTCGTCAAATTCGCCACGATAACTAAGAGCTCTTGTCCAGGCAAAGATGGAGGCAATGGGGTTGGTTGAAGTTTTATTGCCCTTCTGGTGTTCGCGGTAATGGCGGGTAACAGTTCCGTGGGCTGCTTCGGCCTCAACTGTCTGCCCGTCTTCTGTCAGTAGAACAGAGGTCATAAGTCCCAGGGACCCGAAGCCCTGCGCCACAGTATCAGACTGGACATCTCCGTCATAATTCTTGCAGGCCCAGACAAAACCGCCCTCCCACTTAAGAGCGGAAGCAACCATATCATCAATTAAGCGGTGCTCATAGGTTATACCCGCCTCGGCAAAACGATCTGCAAACTCATTGTCAAACACTTCCTGAAACAAATCCTTGAAACGGCCGTCATATTTTTTCAAAATCGTGTTCTTGGTGGATAGATACACAGGCCAGCCAAGGCTTAAACCGTAATTCATACAGGAACGGGCAAAACCTCGAATTGAGTCATCCAGATTATACATACCCATTGCGCAGCCACTTGATGGAAAGTCAAATACTTCATGCTCGACAGTCTCCCCGCCGTCAGCCGGCTCAAAACGCATGGTCAGCCTGCCTGCTCCCGGAACGAGGAAATCCGTTGCCTTATACTGATCCCCAAAGGCATGACGACCAATAACAATCGGCTTGGTCCAGCCCGGGACCAGACGGGGAATATTCGTACAGATAATAGGCTGCCTGAACACGGTTCCGCCTATAATATTTCTTATGGTCCCGTTTGGGGAACGCCACATCTGCTTCAGGTCAAACTCTTGGACCCGGGCCTCATCAGGAGTTATGGTGGCGCATTTAACGCCCACCCTATACTTTTTGATGGCCTCGGCCGCATCAACTGTTATTTGATCCTCTGTTTCATCACGCTTCTGGATAGAAAGATCGTAATATTTTAAATCAACGTCCAGGTAGGGAAGTATCAATTTTTCCTTAATAAAAGCCCAGATGATACGCGTCATCTCATCACCGTCAAGCTCGACAATGGGATTTTTTACATTAATTTTTGGCATGAAATTCCTCTAATATGTTATTTTAACGTCAAACTCACCTTCAAAGCCTACGCAGCCACCAAGCCCTGTAAAAAAACTGAGATTGCTTAGTGCGCAATAAACCCAGAGTAAAATTGTAATTTATAGCCTATCAACGGCATATCGTCAACGAAACAGCCTGGCGACAGCCAGTGAAAAAACCATGCCTTTTCCAAAGTTCCATGGTATCATGAAGTTATTAACTACGTAAAAAATCTAGCTTTACCTGTTTTTTTTACCGAAGAAATAAAGACAAAAAAACGCCTTGAAAATGAGTTTTTCAGCGTTTTCGCCTCCCTTGTCCGGGCGCAAGAGACAGATTACCCCCAACCAGCTGTAGATTTTCAATATGTCCCCTTTAAAACTACTTCGAGCCCTGCTGGCCCTGTGTATTGTTCCTTTCCTGACCCTTGTTGTCAGCCTGGTCAGCTATGCTGATGTCCACTGGTGGCGAAAATCCTCCACAAAAGCTTTACAGTTTCCCCGGCTCTGGGGCAAGGTAACCTGCTGGTTTGCCGGGATCGATGTTCAGGTGGAAGGCCGAGAGAATCTTCAACCTGAAGAAACCTATATTTTTGTGGGAAACCATACAAGCCAGACCGACATCATGACCTTTCAGGGATATATGCCCCACGATTTTCGCTGGATTGCCAAAAAGGAACTCTTTGCCATCCCGTTCTTTGGCGCGGCCATGAAGGCAGTGAAGTTTATCCCCATTGACAGATCCAGGGGCAGGCAGGCTGTGAAAAGCCTTAACGATGCCGCTCAGCGAATAGCCGAGGGCAGCTCGGTGCTTATCTTCCCCGAAGGTACCCGCAGCCCCGATGGCCGCCTGCAGCCCTTCAAGACAGGAGCAATCATGCTGGCCATAAAGGCTGGAGTCCCGGTGGTCCCTGTCGGGTTTAACGGAAATTACCAGGTTCTTCCCAAGGGGAGCGTTCTATCACGGGGAGGCAATGTCGTTCTTCGCATCGGACAGCCCATGCCAACCAAAAACTTTCAGGCCAGGGATAAACAGGAACTCGCCCTGAAGCTGCGGGAGCAGGTTGCCTCTTTACTGGATCAATGCCATAAGCCACTTTCACCTCCTTAAGAAACCATATTGCTTTGCAATTTATTAAGAACATGGCATAATGCTTCTGATAAAATTTTGCGTCAGCTAATAACAAGTTGGACGGACTGCATATCCTGCCCCTCTAACCAGCATAGCTGGACCAAAACGACCAGCCACAACGAATTTTGAAAGTTCGCAGCTGCGGCATGGCAACGTTTATTTTGCCACAAAACTTCAAACAGGACACAGGACTTTTCCTCATGGATCAGACATCCCGAACTCGTGTGCACAACAGACCTTCTGTTTTTTTCGCTCTGCTACTGGTATCGTTTATTCTGATACCAATTTTTTCTTCCCCCGCAGCAGCCGAGCAGAGCACGGCTTTCCTGCCCCTGAAGATCAATGCTGACAACAGCACTCAGGTACAAAAAAAGGCTGACAAGATATTTAAAGCACTTCTTGCCGACCAGGGGGCCACGATGATCTCCAGAAAGCAGGCAAAGCAGCTTATCAGGGAGAACAAAGGCTGGCCGCCTGACAACACCACACTTTCAAAAATAGCCGATGCAACACATTATGATTACGTTGCGGCCGGCAGCCTGACAAAAATTGGTGATCAGATCTCTATTGACATGAAAGTTTTTGATGTACTGTCCCCGGATAATCCCCGCACTATCTACCGTGAGGGCGAGTCTCTTGCAGACATTCAATCTGTCCTGGAAAATACGCTTGCTGATATTACCGGTTTTACCCATCAGGAAGCAACGGTTGCCTCAATTGCTCCGGAAGGGAACAAACGTATTGATTCAGGCGCAATTTTGCGCAAAATCTCGACAAAACCCGGTGATTTCTACAGCCCGGAGACCTTGCGTAAAGACCTGAAGTCAGTCTTCACCATGGGCTATTTTGATAACGTAGAGATCGAAGTCAACGATTCTCCTGCCGGAAAAAATATCATCTTCAGAGTCCAGGAGAAACCGCTCATCAAGACGCTGACATTCTCAGGAATTGACGAACTCTCTGAAAAAGATGTCAAAGAAGCAGCCAATATTCAACTCAATACCATCCTCAACCCAGCTCAACTCAATAACGCAATAAAACGAATTAAAGCCCTCTACAAATCCAAAGGATTTTACAATTGCAAGGCCAAGGCCAAGCTGAGTTATCCTACCCCTCAGACGGCTGATGTTCGCTTTGTGGTTGAAGAGGGGAAAAAAATGTCTATTGCCGACATCATTTTCAAAGGCAACAAGGCCTACGACAAGAGTGAGCTGAAAGATGTTATTCAAACGTCATCCTGGAACTGGCTTTCCTGGATCACCGAGGCCGGCATACTTAAAATGGACATTTTAGAGCAGGATGCGGCCAGATTAAACGCTTTTTATAATAATAACGGTTTCATCGAGGCCAGAGTCGGCACCCCTCAGGTTGAAGAAAAAGACGGTGATCTCTATGTAACCTTTGCCATTGACGAAGGCCCCCGCTACCGGGTCGGCACTGTTGATGTGCAGGGAGATCTGGTCGAAGACAAAGACAAGCTGATTTCCTTGCTGAAAGTCCGGCATGAAAAATTTCTCAACCGCAAAATCCTGCGTGAAGACACACTGAAGCTGACAGACATCTACGCCGAACACGGCTACGCTTTTGCCGAGATTCACCCTAAAGTCAACAAATCCAAGCAGGGCAAGAGGGTCAACATCACCTTTTCCATTGATAAGGAGTCAATGGTCTACTTCAACCGGGTTGAAATTCGGGGCAATACCAGGACAAGAGACAATGTTATCCGGCGTGACCTGCTGGTCAAAGAGGGCGGGGTATACGACTCCGAAGCCATTCGACACTCGACAGAACGTCTGCAGCGCCTCGGTTATTTTGAAGACGTAACTGTCACTCCACAGCCGACAATGAATGAAGACGAAATGAACATTATCGTCGACGTAAAGGAAAAATCCACTGGCCAGTTCAGTATTGGCGCGGGATACTCCTCCTCGGACAAGTTAATGTTCATGGGCGAAATTTCTGAAGACAACTTTCTGGGCATGGGGACTAAACTTGCCTTATCAGCCAGCTTAAGTGCTGTCACCACCCGCTTCAACCTCAACTATACCGATCCCCGAATTTTTGATTCCAACGTCTCTGCAGGCATTGACGCCTTTAACTGGGAGCGCGAATACGATGATTACACAAAAGACTCCTGGGGCGGCGGTTTCAGGTTTGGTCATCATCTCTGGGAAAAATGGCGTATTTTTTATGGCTACACCTGGAGCGATACCACCCTGAGTGATATTTCTGAAAATGCTTCAGATTATCTGCTCCGCTCAAAAGATATCAATATCACAAGTGCTATCCGGGTCTCTGTTGTCCGTGATACCCGCAACCGGCGCTTTAATCCAACGGCAGGCTCCAGAAACAGCTTGAGTGTACGCTATGCAGGCATTGGCGGTGATGCCAAGTTCACCAAGGTTGAAGGAAGCACCAGCTGGTATTTTGCCATGCCCTTTTCCACAGTGTTCCATTTTAAAGCCGCTGCAGGTCAGGCTTTTGAAAATGAAACCGACAAACTGCCTGTGTATGAGAACTTCTATCTTGGCGGCATGAATTCCATCCGCGGCCTCAAATCATCTTCCATCAGTCCGCTTGACCCTGATAGTCATGAAAAATATGGCGGCGATAAAATGTGGTATTCCAATATTGAGGTGAGCTTCCCCCTCCTGACTGAAGCCGGCCTGTATGGCGTCGCTTTTACTGATTTTGGTAATGTTTATTCTGAAGACGACAGCTGGGACTTTGGCAGCATTAAAAAATCAGCCGGACTGGGAATCAACTGGCTCTCGCCCATGGGACCTTTACGGCTTGTGTGGGCCTACAACCTGGATAAACAGGACGGCGATGAAGACGCTACCTGGGACTTCGCCATGGGCGGAAGTTTCTGATTTCCGTCACTTTTCTTATTTCTTACCGTTGACCTGATCATGCAGTCGATGTGCAAGCGACTGCTTGACAACAAAGATAAGCATACGAGTATCTGCGGGCTGCACGGAGGGAGTGCCGCCCTTTTTACTGCCCGTATGCAGGCAGAACTCAGGCAGACTGTTTGCTGTATCGTGCCAAACGACGACTTTCTGTCCCCGCTTGCCCAGGACATACGCCTGTTTTCCCAAATCCCGGTCCTCACCTACCCGGCCTTTGAAATAGCGCCCTACACCCAACTGGCTCCAGACCCGGCAACCATTGCCACCCGGCTCTCCACGCTGTTCATGCTGCAGGAGAACACCTTTCCTGTTATCCTTCTCACGTCGGCAGAAGCAATACTCAGACGCGTCATTCCACGGAGGATTCTCTCAAGTCATTGTGAGCTGGTTATTGCCGGGGAAGAAACCGATCGGGACGGCCTCATCGACGCTCTCACAAATTCTGGATACCAACTCTGTGAGCTGGTGCAACATCCAGGTGATATGGCGGTTCGAGGCGGCATCATCGACCTGTTTGCGCCCTCATTTACACCGGAGATTCAAAACCCCGTACGGCTGGATTTCTTTGGTGACACCCTGGAATCAATCCGAACGTTTGACCCGCTGTCCCAACGCTCTCTTGCAGAACTTGACGAAGCAATTCTGCTGCCG
>JALXCX010000163.1 GCA_026990725.1 Desulfobulbaceae bacterium | reverse complement strand
ACATTATGAGGGAGCAGGTAGGTCATGTCGGTAATGACTTCAATTTTGATGAAATCCCCGCAGCCGGCTTCACGGGCTATGCGGGCAATACGAACCGCTTCATCTGCTGTTCGAGCCCCGGAAGTGTTAGGTAACAGGTGCACCTGGTCGGGAATATACTCAAGAATGTTCTTTTGGTGATCAGTGGGATCCACCCGACGCAGAGCAACGGTAATCATCTCTGAGCCACTTGCTTCGAGCATGGGGACGATCAGGCTTCTGGAGGAAAATTTACCTGTCCCCGTGAGCAGCCTGCTGCTCAACTCAACCCCTCCCAGGTTCAATGGTTTATCTTTCATAGCAGTCAATTATCCACCTCCGACAAAATTAAGCAGCTCAAGCCTGTCCCCTTGTTGTAAGGTCGTTTCTGCCCAGGATTCCCGCTTGACCAGCTGCCGATTCTTTTCCACAATAAGGCTGTCCGGGGCAAGTCCCAACTCATCAACCAGATTCCTCAGGGTTTGACTCTGCACTTCGATCTCTTTTCCATTCATGATGATTTTCATAAGCTATTCCTGCCTCACCAGCATGGCTTGATCAATTATACGCCCCAAACAAGACAAACGATAAATAAAAACTGAAATATGATTGCTTAAAGGCCTCTTTTCAAAAGAATCAAAATTTACAGATTCTGTTCACAGGGCAACAAACCAGATTTACCGGATCTCGAAACATTTGAAAACAGTAGAGGAACGCACGGGGAAAAATACAGCAAAGCGGAAACGAAACGCTTTTAACACTTTCCCTACGACGGTATTATCCGTATCAGGTTCCAAGGGTTGAAGCAATGACTTCTCTCAGCCGCGGCAGGCACCCCCAGTGAACAGGCTCCAATTGTTTAGCGGAAACCTTTTGCAATTGTCAACAAGATTATAATCTGATTATTTAAGAAAACCGACCTTTTTTCACAAAATCCACAGACAATATCATGTATACCAATATCCTGAAGTTCTCTAATGCCCCTTGAAGGTAGCTGCGCACCAAAAACATTCTCAAAATTTAATATTATACTCCAGTGCTGAAACAGATAAAATCAGGATAAAATACGGCATAATCGATATATAATCTTGCCGGTAATGATAAAAAACAGTTAAGTTCGTGCCTGATCTTAAATCGAGCCTGACTTTAAGGTCAAAGAAAACGGGAAAGTTAACAACCACATGTTATTACTATTTTTTATATGAAATCAGACGACAAACATTTACAATACGCTAAGATTACAAGCAAATGTTTTATTAATGCTCCGTTTGATCAACTCTATAATGGGGAACTACTAGAGCTTTTTATCAACAACAGATTACAGCCGGAAATCGGCCTTGAAGGAGATTGTCTTTGGCAAGTAGACGTAAAAAATTTTCAAAACCTCGCTGACACCTTGCAAAAAAATAATCTGCACTGCACTCTCCATGCCCCTTTTTTTGATCTTGTACCGGGTGGATTTGACCAACGGATCGTTGAGATAACAAGAGAAAAGCTCCAAAGGGCATTTCAACTGCTTAAAATTTTTAAGCCGGCCTCCATTGTCTGTCACTTGGGTTTTGAAGAAAATAAACACAGGGGAAAACTCGATAAATGGTTAGCAACCTCCCTGGAAACGTGGAAACCACTTCTTGATATTGCCGGGCAGGCTAAAACCATGGTTATGTTTGAAAACACTTATGAGATCTCACCGGAAGTGCATTTTTTGCTTTTTGAAAGACTCAAGGCGCCTCATCTCGGGTTTTGTATGGATACTGGACATTTATCGGCCTTTGCCCACACAAGTTGGCAACCATGGATAGCACAAATTGGTTCCCGCTTAGGCCAGCTCCACCTCCATGACAATGACGGCCAGGCAGACAAACACATTGCGTTAGGCCTTGGTTCTTTTAACTTCAAAGACTTGTTCGTTTTTTTGCATCAACAGCCATCTTTGCCTCTCATTACCCTTGAGCCACACACAGAAGCGGATCTCTGGCAATCACTGGCCTTCATACAAAAAAGCTCTCTCTTTTAAGACCTTTTTAACAACACGGTTTCTGACATCTCCTGGCCAGTATCCTCTTGAACTTTATCTTCTAAGATTCCTGGTGCCAGATCAAGAAATAGCTGAAAAATCCCTGTCACAGCCAAATCAGACAGGAAAGAAAAGGATGAAAAAAATCTTGTTTAGTTGTAAAGTATTGACTGTATTTCAATATTTTCGAATGAAACTAACATACTATTTTTTCAAATTTATTCGTCCGATCCATTATGAAAAAACTGCACTTTCTACCCCTGGTTCTTATCATTCTTCTCTCCGGTTGCGGGACGAGCAATATACAAAAACTTATTGCCCAAAAGGGAGGCGAAAAGCTCACGCCGGATCAGGTCTTATCGTTAACTGAAGGCAATACCCTGTGGTTGCAAAACCATGACAGTGACGCATATCTGTTCATGCATACTTCCGGCAGAGTGTATGGAGTTGACGTCTCCAACCTGAAAGATCTGGGTCAATGGGATGTCAGTGAACAAGGTGAGTTTTGCTTCAGAATGAATAACTGGTGGGATGCTGATATGCATTGTTATTTCATTTACAAAACAGATGGGGCTTATAAACTTACAAGCAAAAAGGGACTCATTCAATTTACATCGACCCAGTATTCAGGGGATTATAAAAGCAGCTATTATGCCGTTCATAAAGGGAAGAAAAGCTACCGAAAATCAATACGGGCTGCCTCGGCACCTCATAAAGAAGCCATAGACGAACCCAGAGATGAAAATGACGAGCAAACTCATAAAAGCCAGCTGACTGAAAAAACGATAACAGAGGAAAACACTTATAATACCTCTCAGGAGGACAGGGAGTTACGTTCAACAGTTAAATGGATGGCCAGGGATTGTCCGGGATGCAATTTATCTGAAACAAATCTTGCCAAAGCTGATCTTGTCGGAGCCCGGCTGGCCGGGGCCAACTTAAGCGGTTCCAACCTGAAAATGGCCAAAATGCGCCGGGCTGATCTTGAAGGAGCAAATCTTGAAGATGCGAATCTCACCTACTGCAGTCTACCTGGAGCAAATTTAAAAAATGCTAATTTAAAAGGGGCAAACCTGCAGGGGGCAAACCTTATTCGAGCTGATTTGACCGGGGCTGATTTAACCGGGACAAATCTTGACAAGGCACTACTTGAAGGCGTGCGGGGCCTCATCAGATGAGGCCATATTAATATTTCATTTTCCACAGGTCAAAGCCTTTGCTTTTACATTTATTTTTACAGACCACTCTTCCCTGCCCGTTAACACACCGTTTCGGGCTGCGTTGTTAACCTATTTTTTTGAGAAATACAATGTCTGCACCTTTTGTTCACCTCCACGTTCACACCCAATACTCGATGCTTGACGGCGCCATTCGCCTTGATGACCTCATCAACAAAACAAAAGAATATGACATGGAAGCTGTGGCGGTTACCGACCATGGTGCTATGTATGGTGCCCTTGAATTTTACACAAAGGCTAAAAAAGCCGGGATCAAACCCCTTGTTGGCTGTGAATTTTATATCTCCCAGACAGATCATCTCCTTCATGATAAAAAAGCCGGTCATAATTTTCATATTGTTTTGCTGGCAATGAATAAAGCCGGCTACCAAAACCTGATGAAACTGGCATCCATTGCTCAGACAAAAGGGTTTTATTACCGGCCAAGGATTGACCAGAAAGTACTCTTTGAACACCAGGAAGGATTATTGGCTCTCACAGCCTGTCTGCACGGAGAAATACCCTGGCTTATCACCCACAACAATCTGGATGGAGCACGAAAAAAAGCCCTTGAGCTGCAGGCGGTTTTTGGGGACAGACTGTACTTTGAAATTCAGGAAAATGGCATTGACAAACAACAGATCGCCAACACTGGCCTTATGGAGCTTGCCAAAGAACTGAATATTAAACTTGTCGCAACAAATGACTGCCATTACCTGAACCAGGAAGAATCCTACGCCCATGAAGTACTGCTCTGCATTCAGACAGGAAAAACCATAAACGACCCTAAGCGGTTTCGTTTTTCTACCGATGAACTCCACTTCAAATCTCCTGAAGAGATGGCCAGACAGTTCAGTTACTGCCCGGAAGCACTTACCAATACTGTGGAGGTGGCAAATCGATGCGACCTCGAACTAAACTTTGGCGACCATCATTTCCCTCTTTTTCCGGTTGCTCCCGGGGAATCACTGGAAACGGTTTTTGAAAAAGCCTGCTGGGACGGCCTGGAGGTTCGCCTGGCCCATTTACGGAGCATGCAGGAAGTTGATGCTGACCTGGAGCAGCAATACCGTGAACGGCTGACCATGGAAACAGAAATCATTAAAAAGATGGGCTTTTCCGGGTATTTTCTTATCGTTGCCGACTTTATCAACTGGGCTAAAAGCAAGAAAATTCCTGTTGGTCCTGGCCGTGGTTCCGGTGCCGGCAGCCTAGCGGCATACGCCATGGCAATAACAGATATTGACCCTATCCCGTATGGACTTATTTTTGAGAGATTTCTCAATGTTGAACGAGAGTCCATGCCAGATTTTGATGTTGATTTCTGTAAGGACAGACGGGATGAAGTTATTGATTATGTCCGCAATAAATATGGCGGTGAAACAAATGTTGCCCAAATTGTTGCCTACGGAACCATGAAAGCAAGAGCGGTCTTACGTGATGTCGGCCGGGTACTTGAAGTTCCACTTCCCGTGGTCGATCGAATTGCCAAGCTTGTCCCTGATGAACTCAAAATAACCCTGAATAAAGCTATTGATAAAGAACCCCGTCTGCGCGAGGCAATGAAGCACGATGATGTTCGCGAACTACTGACAGTGGCCCAGACCCTTGAAGGATTATCACGGCATAAATCAACCCATGCTGCCGGTGTGGTTGTCTCGCCCAAACCCATGGTTGAGTATCTTCCGGTCTGCATAGGACCCAATAAGGAAATACTTACGCAGTATGCCATGAAATATACAGAGATGACCGGGCTGATCAAATTTGATTTTCTCGGCCTGAAAACTCTGACTGTCATTGACCGGGCACTGCAGCTTATTGAACAGGATATTGGTTCAAAGATTGATTTAAGTACTATTCCCATTGATGATTTTAAAACCTACGATCTCCTCTGCAAGGGGAACAGTTTGGGTGTTTTCCAACTGGAAAGTGATGGCATGCGGGAGCTTCTTGTCAAAATGGCCCCTGAGCAATTTTCAGATTTAATTGCTCTTGTTGCCCTGTACCGTCCCGGCCCGCTTGATTCTGGCATGGTTGACCAGTTTGTTGAGACCAAGCATGGTCACAGGCCGGCAGAGTATCCATTGCCGCAGATCCAGCCGGTTCTTGAAGAGACATACGGGGTTATAGTCTATCAGGAACAGGTCATGAAGATTGCTAACATCATGGCTTCTTACAGCCTCGGAGATGCGGATATTCTACGCCGGGCAATGGGGAAAAAAATACCAGAGGTGATGGAAGAGGAGCGAGAGAAGTTCATGAAGGGCTCGCTTGCCAATAAAATTCCGGAAAAAAAAGCAAAGTATGTCTTCGATCTTATGGCAAAATTTGCCGGATACGGTTTTAACAAATCACATTCTGCAGCCTACGCTCTGATAGCCTATCAGACAGCGTATCTCAAGGCCCATTATCCGGCCCAGTTTTTGGCGGCATTGCTCTCCTGCGATGTTGACAATACGGACAAAGTGGTCAAATATTTTAATGAATGTCAACAGATGAATATTGATGTTCTTCCACCCGACATCAACGAATCATTCCACGACTTCACAGTCATAAATGATCGCATACGCTTTGGCCTGGCTGCAGTTAAAAACGTCGGAGGTGCGGCCCTTGACTCAATTTTTGAAGAACGTACCGAAAAAGGCCCCTATCAGGGGCTTGCTGATTTCTGCGGCAGAATCGATTCCAGCCGGGTGAATAGAAAAGTCATTGAGAGCCTGATTAAAGCCGGGGCCTTTGACACAATGAAAGGCAAAAGATCTCAACTCATGGCCGTTCTTGACGAAGCGCTGGAACACGCCAAAGCTGTCCAGCGTGATCGCCTGAGCGGACAGATGAATCTTTTCGCCCTGGCCGGAGAGGCTGAAGATACATCAGATAATGAAATTCAGTTACCCGATATTCCGGACTGGCCAGAGTTAAAAAAACTAACATACGAAAAGGAAACTGTAGGTTTTTTTCTTACCGGACACCCCTTGGCGGAAGTATCCGAAGAAATCAAGCTGGTTGCACCCGTACCTATTACCAATCTGGAAAACTGTCGCGAAGGCCAGGCTGTTCGTATTGCGGGGCTTCTTCAGAGTTATAAAGAGCATAAATCAAAAAAAGGCGATCTGATGGCCTTTACTGTTTTTGAGGACATGAGCGGGTCTATTGAAGTCATTGTGTTCCCCAAAACTCATGCCCAGTGTGCTGACCTTTTGCTCAGCGAACAACCTCTTGTAGTTCTTGGCTCTATCCAGAAAAGCGAAAGAGGAGTAAAAATTATTGCTGAGACTATCACCCCTCTGGCTCAGGCGATAGAACAGTACACAGAAGAGACAACAATTCGCCTTGAAGCACGCTCAACTCTTCACCAACACCTTGTCCAACTGAAAGACCTGCTCTACAATTACCACGGAAAAAGCCCGGTGAAATTGACACTACATTTTGACGGAAGAGGTGAAGTGGACATAGAAATGCTCAAAGACCTCACCATCAGGGCATGTCCAGAATTCTTCA
>JALXCX010000162.1 GCA_026990725.1 Desulfobulbaceae bacterium | reverse complement strand
TCACAGAGATGCCTGGCAACCGGGTTTGAAGAGATGCGTATTGCAAGAGTATCTTCCACACCTGTCTGTAGGGAAGACACAACTGCATTAGCCGGGAACACCAGTGTCAGTGGACCTGGCCAGAAAAAAGAAAAAAGTTTCTCATAGGGAGATGGAATATAACGGACAGAAGAAGAAAGCACTTCAAGATTGGAAGCGAGAAGAGAAATAGGTTTTACCACTTCCCTTCTCTTAAGCTTAAATAGAGAACTCATGGCCTGGTCATTTTTAGGATCAACGGCCAGGCCATAAAAAGTTTCTGTGGGATAGGCAACTATTTCTCCACGCTTCAGGGCGGAGATCGCCTGTTGAAAATCATGCTCACAGGGAAAGTTAGAATGAGACAAAATAAATAATCAGCCTATTTTTTTTGCTTTTACCTCAACTTCTTTTGCCATACTGATTTTGTAATCTGCTACCTTTTGAGCAAGTTTTTCATCGCTAAGAGCCAAAATTCGAGTAGCGAGTACAGCAGCATTTTTAGCTCCTGACTTCCCAATACCCATTGTCGCAACCGGGATTCCGGGAGGCATTTGAACTGTTGCCAGAAGTGCGTCCAGACCATTTAAAGGCGAAGCATCCAGGGGAACACCAATAACTGGCAGGTCAGTATGTGCGGCAAGTACTCCAGCAAGGTGAGCAGCCATTCCAGCCCCTGCTATGATCAGTTTAATCCCGCGTTTTTGTGCAGTTGATGCAAATTTTGCAGCACGCTCCGGAGTACGGTGTGCCGAAGCAACTGTCATCTCATAAGGAATATTCATTGATTTTAGAAAATTTGAAGCTGCCTGCATTACCGGGAGATCAGAATCGCTTCCCATCACTATGCCAACAACTGGTTTCGCATCTATTTCCTGTCGTTTAAATAGCGCTTTTGCACCAATATCTGTCCTGAAGAATGACCCGGTCCAAGATACAAAATGGACAGCTTTATAAGCGTTGGAAATTGCTTTTTTCAAATCTTTGCCAACGGCTGTCACACCAAGTACCCTGCCACCTGCTGATGCCACCCGGCCGTTTCGAATCTGCGTTCCTGCGTGGAAAACCACAACACCAGGTACATCCGATGCTTTCTTCAGACCACGAATCATTTTACCTTTGTCATATGATCCAGGATAACCACCAGAAGCCATTACCACACAAACTGTTGGGCGTGGATCTATTTTCATTTCGATCTGATCAAGACGTTCATCAATAGCAGCGTCAAAAATATCAACTACATCACTTTTCAATCGCATGAGCAATGGTTGAGCTTCAGGATCACCAAAACGACAGTTAAACTCAAGAACATTTACCTTTGAGTTATCGATCATCAAGCCGGCATACAGCATCCCCTTGTAAGGTCGCCCTTCTGCCTCCATACCCTTGATTGTTGGCAGCATCACTTTTTCCATCACAAAATCAGCAATTTTTTCTGTCACAACAGGAGCAGGAGAATAGGCTCCCATCCCACCGGTATTAGGCCCTTTGTCACCATCATACGCAGCCTTATGATCCTGGGAAGTAGGAAGCGGAAGAATTGTTTTACCATCAGTAAATGCAATAAATGATGCCTCCTCTCCCTTCAAACACTCTTCAACGATGAGCTTATTGCCTGCATCACCAAAAGCCTTGTCACGCATTATGAGATCAACTGCCTGTTTTGCCTCTTTTACTGTCGCAGCAACAATGACCCCCTTACCAGCGGCAAGACCGTCTGCTTTAACCACAAGAGGAGCACCTTTTTTCTCGATATATTTTTTGGCCTTTTTCCGATCTTTGAAAACTTTAAAAGCTGCAGTGGGAATTTTATACTTTTTCAAAAATTCTTTAGTGTACACCTTACTGCCTTCAAGAATAGCAGCCTCCTGTGAGGGACCAAAAATTCGCAACCCTTCACGTTCAAAGACATCTACAATTCCGGC
>JALXCX010000161.1 GCA_026990725.1 Desulfobulbaceae bacterium | reverse complement strand
TTAACCCCTTGAATTTTCTTTGGTGGAGGTAAGCGGGATCGAACCGCTGACCTCTTGAATGCCATTCCCTTTTAGTCGTTTTACCTTTCTTTTTACCATTTTATATATCCTTGACTTTTTTCGTAACATTCATTACCTTTCGCTATAACGGTATGTACAGTTGTTACTGTTAATGGATGGTTTGGGAAATAGAGTGTCCCCTATATGTCCCCCGAAAAGGAAGGAATAAGTCATGGCAATTCTTATCAGGTGTGCTTGTGGTGGTGAGTCAAAATTGACATCAAAGCAGTGTGGAAGGTGCGGCCGAGCTTTTCCGTCACATGGGAAGCGATATAAAGTAATTGTCAGACATCTTGGCCGAAAGATGAGTAGGACTGTTCCAAACCTTGCCCTTGCAAGGGAGATTGAGGGGCGGATGAAAGTTGATATTGCCAGAGGAGAATTCAAGATCAATCGGAAACAATCCCCATCTCTTGGCATGATATGGGAAAAATATTTACCATGGGCGAAGGAATATAAAAAATCTTGGAAATCTGATTTTTATATCTACAATAAACATTTAAAGCCGCGTTTTGAGCAGTCTTGTCTTGATCAGATAAGTCAGTTTGATATTGAAAAGATGGTGTTGGCTTTAAAAAAAGGGAAAAATAAACATGGCAAGCCGTATGCGAAGGCTACTATCAAACATATTGTAGTTTTGCTCTCCCGCCTTTTTTCTGTAGCGGATCAATGGGGTATGTATAACGGAAAGAACCCATGTAAAAGTGTGCAACTGCCAAAGCTTAACAACCAGATAACAGAATTTTTAACCAAAGAAGAATTAACCCGCTTACTTGATGTTCTGGATAAATGGCCGTCCAAGGTAGATGCCGGTTTTATACAAATTCTTCTCTATACCGGTCTTCGGCGCGGAGAGTTGTTCAAATTGACATGGAACGACATTAATTTTGAGCGTCAGGTAATCACCCTTCGTGACCCTAAAGGACGACAAGACCAGATTCTCCCGCTTTCCGGTAAGGCACTTGCCGTTCTTTTAAATCTTCCTGAAAATAATTCCCTTTATGTTTTTCCCGGCAAGTATGGTGGTCAGCGAGTAGATTTTAAACGGCCTTGGAAAGAAATTAAAAAAAAGGCGAACTTACCTCCTACGTTCAGGCTTCATGGCTTGCGCCATCATTTTGCTTCTTCCATGGTTTCTGCTGGTGTCGATTTGTATACCGTTTCGAAGTTACTGACTCATAAGGATATTAAAACAACCATGCGGTACGCGCATATTGCCGACAAGACTTTAAGGGATGCTGTTAACTTGTCTGATACATTGCAGGAGCCTAAAGAAGAGATGAAAGTCGTTCAGATTATGGGGTGATGGAAATGGCAAGAAATCCGGATTATTCAAAGATGCAGGGAATGGGGAAGTGGCTTGAAATGCTGCTTAAAGAACCATGGGAATTATGGGAAATGAAAGAACTTTTCATAACAGCCGTGGATATCCTGAATATTCATTATGACATCCCCTATAAACATCCATATTTCCAGTACCTTGAAGAAGTGGTATGTCAAGAGGAACAATGGAATCCTGATGACGGGATCTTGATTCCTGGGGCAGGTTGTGTTTCTGAACGTGCGGCAAATCCAACGATGGGTAAGCTTAGTTACGGTAAGTTTATGGCCGGTGTCATTCTTAAAAGTATCTTTAAGGCAAAGCAGCCTTGGCATTTTTCTTTGGATAAAATTTTGCATGATAGGGAGGAATTAAAAGAATCAAATATCGTTTATGGATATAAGATGGAGCTGTTTAGAGGTAGCAAGACGGCGGTATATACGGCTTCAGAAAAGCAAGGTGCCGCTATGGCCTCGTCTGATTTGCACCGTTTGTATAGTAACATTGGTGAGAGACTTATATTGACCGAAAAAGGTTATGTAAAGAAAAAGGTGCTATTAGGTTGTGAGTTGAACCCATTAATTTTCAATGGAAAACCGGTTGAGCAAAAAGGCCGAGTAATTTCTGTCTTGACAACTCCTGATGACCGACCTCTCCCCTTCGATTCGTTTATTGCGCGTATCCTTTTTGATTTCTTGCTGATGGGTGGCCAAGACTATTTTTCTTACTGTTCAAATTGTGGCAGATTTATTGTTTCTCAAAGAAAAGGGCGCCGAAAAACCTGTTCCGATACCTGTAGACTCGCATTGTTTCATAAAAAGAAATAGCATTTTTTGTAACAGTAAATCCCCTCCTTTTATCTTCTAACGTTAACATCCCGCATTATTCAACTTGTTGTTATTTTGTAGTTTTATGTTGCTAAACACTTGACGCTTATGTACCGTTTTGTTATTATTTATCCTGATCAATAATAAATAATAAACGGAGACATTATGGAAAATTTAATTCAAGTGAGTACGGCAACCAAAGAACAACTCCCCTTGTCAAAGCATTCTATTTACAAATATCACTGCCAGAAGAAATTTCCAGCAATCATCCTGAAGGTTGCCGGGAAATTATTTTTTGATACGGCCGCTTGGCGTAGGGAAGTAGAAAAGGTGCGAGCAAGGCAAGTAAAAGAATCAGAACGTCTACGGCGGGGAAGATGATAACGAGTTGAGTATCACCGAAGGAACAATGATTGCAAAAAAAGTCCCGCCTCTGAACTCGACTCAGGGCAGGACAAAAAGAAGAAAATTATCAAATGATATGAATACTATAAATGATAATTCTGTAGTTGGCAAGGGTTTGAGCTACTACACAATGTTAGTTCTGCAAGGGCGTATGGATGAGCTGGCAAAATTATTATATGAAAAAGGTTTTGAACTTTGCCCTATAGCGCCCGGCAAGAAATACCCAACTATTCCGGGATGGCCCAAAAAAGATACCGCCACACTGGTAAAGAATTGGCCGAAAGACCATGGAATAGGCATCAGGACAGGCCGGAAGATAATGGGCCTTGACACTGATATTTACCATAAAACGGTTATTCGTGAACTGCTGCATTTATTTGACGGCATTTCATATATTACCCGTGTGGGTATGCCGCCTAAAACGCTGATACCGGTTGTTTGTCCCGGAATAAAGAAGAAGGTTTGTTCCGACAAATGGATAGATAAAAATGGGGTTGTCAACCAGATAGAGATTCTCAGTCACGGCCAGCAGTTCGTGGCCTATGGCATTCACCCGGAGACTGAACAACCCTATCAATGGTCAGGTGATCTGTTTACCCATGAACTTCCCGTGATCTCCACGGCAATGATTGATTCGCTCTTCACCCGGTTCAATGAACTTGCCGGGAATGCCGGGTGGACAAACATTACAACCAAAAAAAGGAAAACCTATAAAATCAGGAAAGCCGGTAATAAATCCGGTAATAAGCCGGGCGATATTTACAATCGTTGTTGTTCAATTACGGATGTCCTCGAAGAGTATGGCTGGAAACTTTACCGGGGCAATTACTGGACAAGGCCCGGAAAAAAACATGGTGTGTCCGGCACGGTGTTTGACAACAATACATTCTATTGTTTCACGTCTTCAACCTGCCTTGAACCAGGGCGGAGTTATGACTGCTTTGGGTTACTCGCCATGTACGAATACGGAGGGGATTTTTCTCTGGCTGCAAACGCCGTACTCCGAACTCTCAGGGAGGTAGCGTGATGCAGAAAGAAAAATTGAAACAACAGAAAGGGAAAGTAAAAAATACAAATAATCAAGCTGGCATTTCCCCATTTGAGGAAGATGGAAAACGAAAAAGCAAGTCGACGATACTCATTGAAATTGGCTGTAAATATGAACTATTCCATGATGAAATTGGTGAAGGCTACGTCACCATTACGGGGAAGAATCACAAAGAAACCTGGCCTATTCGGAGCAGAAAATTTGCGGAATTGCTTGCTGATAAATATTTCGCCCTAACTGAGCGGGGAGTGAGCAAAAATACCATTTCCGATACGATGGATACCCTTTGTGGCAAGGCCAGGGTTCATGGCAAATCACATAGTATTTATCGGCGCATAGCTTCTGCAAATGGAAATATCTATATTGATCTATGCAATGATAAGTGGCAGGTGGTTGAGATAACACCTAACGGCTGGAAAATCATAGAGAATTCTCCAGTGAAATTCCTTCGTAACGCAAGCAGTCGATCGTTGCCGACACCACAAAAGGGGGGAACTCTTGATGATTTATGGAAGTTAATCAATGTGAGAGAGGAAGACCGCGTTCTTGTCGCTGGTTTTTTAATTCGGGCATTATGCCCGGAGTCACCATATTTTGGTCTTTGCGTTGCCGGTGAACAAGGAACCGGGAAAAGTACTTTTTGTACAATGATTCGATCTTTCAGTGATCCCTCTACAGCAATGTTACGCCCCCCGCCAAAAGACGATCGTGATTTCCTGGCCGGGGCTGTAAATAACTGGTGTCTGACCTATGATAATTTGTCAGGCATCCAGCCCTGGCTATCGGATTCCTTTTGTCGAATTCTCACCGGCGGTTCTTTTGCCGGTAGAACCCTCTATTCGACCACGGAAGAAACGACCATCCCTCTTGCCCGTCCTGTTATTTTAAACGGTATAGACGATATTGCTACCCGTCCTGATCTTGCCGATAGAGTACTTGCGATAGAATTACAACCTATAAAGGATTCTAATCGGCTTGAAGAGCGACATCTATGGGAAAATTTCAACAAGCTAAAAGGGGGAATATTTGGAGTCTTGTTGGATGGGCTTTCATCGGCTTTGAAAAATGTTGACTCAATAAGTCTTGAATATAGACCACGCCAACTTGATGCTACCAAATGGGCAACAGCAGCCGAAGCAGGCTTGGGGTTTGCTTCGGGATCGTTTGTTACGGCATATCAGAGGAACCAGAAAGAGCTGGTATCGATCAGTTTGGAATCTTCGCCTTTTATAGCCGCTCTTATTGATATGTTGAAGGAGAAACAGCGTTGGTCAGGGACTTGTTCGGATTTGCTCACCTTGTTGCCGAATTATGCCAGAGATGAGGATGCTGTAAAATCAAAAGCATGGCCTAAAGTCCCTGTATGGGGTGGCCGAACATTAAAGAGACATGCGCCAGCTTTGAGAAAAGTTGGAATGGATATTGAATTCAGCAAAAACGAATCAGGCAGGTTCATTACCCTTTATTTTGATACAATGCAGGACAAGGCAGAAACTTCAACATCTGCAGAATCCACTGTCTTTACTGTCCATGCTGTCCAGGATCGTTCCGAATATGACAGTAAAGACGGTAAAGACAGTAAAAAACAAAAAAATTCAGAAAATACAATTACGGTGTCCGTATGACAGCGCAAGAGGTTTTGTCCCTGGCCGAGTCTTATGGCGTGACCGTTGTTTTGAACGGTAAAGACGTGCTTGATCTATCAGGTACGCAGCATGCTATTGAAAAGGTAATAATGCCCGTCAAAATGCACAAAAATGAGATTATTGCCTATTTGCAAGCTATTGAACCCCTATTAAAGCCTTGCCCCCTGTGCCATGGCCGGGATTTTATCCATGGCACAGGGGCGGTTACTTTTGCATTGTCTGCCAGCCGGGGCAGCACGGAGAATTGGTAAAGGCCGGAAAACGATGAAATTCCCTTATGATTTAGGATAAAATATGAGCAAACCAAACACAGAGACTTATCTGAAGCTTGATATTCGATGGTTGCGCAAGCAAGCGCGGCCAGGGTGGCAGGGAGAGGTGAGGTGGTCAACAAATGGGCACGAGACGGGGGCCGTGGGCTACCAAATGGAGAAAAACAGCGTGATCCTTAAGTATTGTTATAGAGGAAAACCGGTCACGGAGGTTATTTCCTTTAGCTGGACACGATGCAACTACGGCATGCGCCCCTGGTTTGTTTGCCCAGGATGCAAGAAACGGGTAGCCATTCTTTATAGTGGGGGAAAATATTTTCTCTGCAGGCATTGCTATGATCTTTGCTATCCATGTCAGCAGGAGGGCTACCCTGGCCGCCTTGCAAGAAAGGCGAGCAAACTTTATGCACTCATTGGTAACGGCTTCAAAAGGCCGAAATACATGCGCCGGAAGAAATTTAAACGCCTGCAAGATGAACACTTCCGCCTTGAGATGCTTATTGAGGATTATGCCATGCCTCGTTTACTCAAGGGCGGGAAAAAATCCCGTTGATTTTGGCCGGAAAATAAACCGCAGGTTACATCTTAAGTGCTATTTATCGGCAAAGGGCACTGTTTGTTTATGGGTATTACCGATCGGGGTACTTGCGAATATACTCAATGCTGGGGATGCATGTATGGGTACGGTGGTCGCATAGGAGCGTATCCCCACATTGGGAATGCTTATGGCAAGGCTTTCCTTTTTTTGTTTTTTGATTATCTTTCTTGGTGCCTTCTATCCATTCTTCCATGCTTACACATTTGTTGCTGATTTCACTGCATAGCAGTCCTATTCGACAGTCTAAGCTTTGTTTACAAGGCTGGCCTAACCCTTTCTTGTTATTTCTCTTTTTTTTATATTTCGATTTATATTTTTTCTTTAATTTTTTTTTGCTGATCAATGGTTCGATAGATTTTACTGAAGAGGATTTTTCCTGATAATACCCCTTGCTCTCCATGCAAAGTTCGTACACCTTTGACTCCTCAACTGATTGCTGCAAGCCTGTTATTACATTAGAGACAGCATCTTGCATATAATCAGGGTCAACACGAGTTTCCTGTACTCCTCCATAGTTATAGGTTGTGGCGGTAAACGATTGATTGTTGGGAGTGGTAATGTTATTGGCCGCATTTCTCGCCATCAGTTTGCATTGAGCGGAGTCACGGTGGAACATGTCATTGG
>JALXCX010000160.1 GCA_026990725.1 Desulfobulbaceae bacterium | reverse complement strand
ACGATGTTTGACCCTATTTTACTCAAGGTTTTTATCAACATGCTGGGTATTTATCCGGTTGGAACTGTTTTGGTTTTTGATCGTGCGCAACTGGGTTTAGTCGCTCATGCTCCTGAAGATGTAGATGAAGACGATAAAGGAGCTCTTTGGGTTCTTGAGCTGAAACGACAGGCTCAGGGAGGGTATGAAAAAGGTGAATACCTCAACCTGGGGACCTGGGACCCGGAAACCAGAATGTTTAATAAGGCTATCCGCCAAACCCATCACCCGGCTGATCTGGGCATTCAACCTGCAGAATTCCTTTTGTAAACTTATCCGGGCTTGCAGACATTTTGCCAGTTCTCAGGCAGACAGTCTGTATCCAGTCCCAATTGAAGACAGAATTCGTCGATCATCTCTGCAGAACAGTTGACTACGCTTTTCCGCCTCCCGCTCGCAACATCAGCGACCTCCTGCTGAAAAAAAGCAAGGAAAGAATGACGTACCCGGCTTCTGAACGAAGAACAATCGCGTTTGATTCGGGCACAAAAAGCCTGCATCCTCTCCCAGTTATACAACGTTCGACGAACTCCCCGGTATATACTCTGGTCTCGGTTTTCTGAAGTAATATCCCGCAACACGATTTCCTGATAACGGCCAAGGGCGGCATCCTGAAGCAAACAAATCTCCTTTTGGCTCAGGTTCATTTTCGGCCCCTGGGCATCTTCGGTTAAAAAATAAAGAGTGGCGTGATAGGCAATTTCTGGTATTTCGCCTGAATCACTCAAGATAAGCTGCTCATCCTCCAAAACAGCTGTTCGTTCATCACTGGTCATCATGACCGTTTTTTGGTTTTTGGAGCTCATCGAGTTGAAAGAGATGACGAACCGTTGAAATACGTTGTTCCTGGTCGGAACAGGGATGGTTCGTTTTGAGGTACTGTAGAGGATTATGCAAAATTTTTCCGACAATGGCGTTGGCCATACGTTCAATGGACTGTTGTTCTTTTGCAGAAATTCCGTTTAATCGGGGCAGAGTTTTTGCAAGCTCTGCCCGGCAAATCTCTTGGGCAGACTCCCGCAAAGCAATTATCGTCGGGGTAAGCTCCATGGATTCAAGCCAATGCCTAAATTTTAAAGTTTCCTCGTCAACAATACGCCTGGCTTTAATTGCCTCGCGATCCCTTTGTTCTTTGTTCATCTCAACAACATTATTTAAATCATCGATATCATAGAGATAAACATTATCCAAATTATTAATTTCAGGATCCAGATCACGGGGGACAGCAATGTCGATAAAAAAGAGAGGCTGATTACGCCGTTTCCTCATAACCGGGGCGACATCTTTTTTATACAGAATAAGTTCAGATGAACCCGTGGAACTAATAATAATATCAACGTGACGGAGCTGTTCAACCAGTTCATCAAGACCGACCGACTGGCCGTCAAACCGGCTGGCCAGCTTCATTGCCCTCTCCAAGGTTCGGTTTGCGACCACAACATCTGTTGTCCCCTGTCCGACAAGGTGTTCTGCCGCAAGCTCAGCCATTTCACCGGCTCCGACCAGCATCACCCTTTTCCCTCGAAGATCTCCAAAAATCTTGCGGCCAAGCTCCACTGCGGCATAGGAAATAGAAACCGCACTGGCTCCAATTCTGGTTTCTGTGCGAACCCGCTTGGCCACAGAAAACGATTTGTGGAGCAATTTATTCAAGACAAGACCTGTGGCCTTCTGCTCTGACGCATGCCGAAACGCATCTTTCAGTTGACCAAGAATCTGCGTTTCACCAACAATCATTGAATCAAGGCTTGAAGCAACCATGAACAGATGCTCAACTGCGGTGTCATTTTCAAAGGTGTAAATACACTCGGAGACCTCTTCCCGGGTAACATGACCGGCAAAGAGCAAATCAAGTACTTCACGCCTCATTTGTTTTGGGTCCTGACAGGTGAAAAGGATTTCCACCCTG
>JALXCX010000159.1 GCA_026990725.1 Desulfobulbaceae bacterium | reverse complement strand
TTTAAGGGCAATGTTGACTTTCTTTGTGAAGACATTGAAGGTTTGACCGGCGTCAAGATTGAACCAACCTTTAACCGTAAAGGGGCTGAGGTGTTATTTATTACCCCATCAGCTGACGTTTTTGCAGAACCGGGTTTGTTTACCTGCATGGGCTATTTGCTGCTGTTTGAGGCTATTGGTCTTGATTATACCTGGTCAACCTATGCCTCTGAAGGTGGAAACTTTGGTTTATTCACCTCCAATGAGATGATGAAAAAGCTCAACGGCAAAATGTATGCGGAGGCTGAGCGTCTTGGTGTGAAGTGGATTCTTGGCGGCGAGTGCGGGCATATGTGGCGTGTTGTCCATCAGTACATGGATACCATGAACGGCCCTGCGGACTTCCTTGAGGTGCCCAAATCACCCATTACCGGGACCGTGTTTGATAATGCGGCCTCAACAAAAATGGTGCATATCAGTGAGTTTACTGCTGATCTTATCAAGAATAAGGCCATTACCCTTGATAAGAGCCGTAATGCTCATGTCAAGGCGACTTTTCATGATTCCTGTAATCCGGCTCGAGCCATGGGGCTTCTTGAGGAACCCCGGTATGTGCTTGATCATGTTGTTGAGCAATGGCATGAAATGCCGGAAAATACTATTCGTGAAAAAACGTTCTGCTGTGGATCCGGAACGGCCCTGAATACAGACGAAATTATGGAACTGCGGATGCGTTCGGGGTTGCCGCGGGCTAATGCTGTCAAACACGTTTATGATAAACATGCCATTAATACCCTGGCAACCGTCTGTGCTATTGATCGGGCAACGCTGACTACATTAATGGACTACTGGATTCCTGAGGTGACTGTAGCAGGTGTCAGTGAGTTGGTCGGCAATGCACTGGTTATCAAGGGCGAAAAGAGGCAGGAATTAGCAGAAGGGCTCAGAACCTTGTTATTTTAATATACCGGCTGAAGTGGAGGATTAGAGATGTATGATGGTGGTAAGATAATTACAGGGCTTTTGCTTTTTGTCCTGTTTGTCACGTTTCCCATCTGGTACAACCACGGAAAAGCCGGGGCGGTACCCAAAGTTGAGTTGCCAAAGGATGCCAAGGAATGTGTGTTGCCGGCAAGCGAGATGAGGGCAAAACATATGCAGCTCCTTAATGAGTGGCGCGACAAAGTGCTGCGAACCGGAGATCGTTCTTTTGACGTTACAATTGGTGGTAAAAAGTACCAGAAGAGTTTGATGAACACTTGTATGCAGTGCCACACAAGCAAAAAGAAATTTTGTGATCAATGCCACAGCTATGCATCAGTTAAGCCATATTGCTGGGATTGTCATGTAGCTCCTGTCGAGTGAGCCGTTAAGGAGGAGATGTACTAATGGATAAAAAGAGAAGAGACTTCCTCAAAATTGCAGGTGTCTCAACGCTGGCTGGCCTGGGAGGAACTGCTGTTGTTGATAAGTTAATCTCCGGAAGTAGTCCTGCTGGCGCACGGGCTGCCCATGAGGTCGAGCCCGGCCACGGCACCGAACATGCTGCGGCAGGAGCCGGCCATGATGCTCACGAGAATTCAGCCAGATCCGGAACCAGATTGGGCATGGTGATTGATCTGAGGAAATTTAGAGCCAATCCCTCTCTCGGCGAAAAGGTAGTCAAGGCCTGTCACAGCACCCATAATGTCCCTTCTTTTCCTGATAAAAAAGATGAGATAAAGTGGACCTGGATGACAGGATATGAAAATGCTTTTACCGAGCATTCCCAGTATCATAAGGATCGTGCCACCATGGACCATGAAGTCCTGGTCATGTGTAACCACTGCGATAGTCCGCCCTGTGTCCGGGCCTGTCCGACACGGGCAACGTTTAAGAATAAAGAAGGTATTGTTGCCATGGATTATCATCGCTGTATTGGCTGCCGGTTCTGTATGGCTGCCTGTCCCTACGGAATGCGCAGTTTTAACTGGCGTGATCCAAGGGGAGGTCTTGATATGAGTGCCATAAACAAAAGATTTCCGACCCGGATGCGGGGTGTTGTTGAAAAATGTAATTTTTGCGCAGAGCGTGTAGGACTTGGCAAACAACCTGCCTGTGTTAAGGCTTGTGGCTCAAGTAAAGCGCTTATTTTCGGTAATTTGAATGATCCCAATTCTGAAATCAGAAAAGTGCTGAAAGCCAACTATACCATTCAGCGTAAGCCCTCACTGGGCACCCATCCTTCAGTCTTTTATATAGTGTGAGAGGTCGCCATGTTTGAAAAAGCACTAAAAGGAAACAGTTATTACTGGATGTGGCTTGCCTTTCTAGGTGTGCTCATGTCCATTGCCGCTCTTTGTTATGTGCGACAATTTAATTATGGTCTTGGGTTGACCGGCATGAGCCGTGATGTCTCCTGGGGCCTGTATATCTCCCAATTTACCTTTCTGGTTGGTGTCGCGGCCGGAGGCGTAATGCTTGTCCTGCCTTACTACATACATGACTACAAGGCCTTTGCCAGAATAACCATATTAGGAGAGTTTCTGGCCATAGCGGCTCTGCTTATGTGCCTGACATTTATTGTGGTCGATCTGGGACAGCCGATGCGCATGCTCAATGTGATATTTCATGCGCAACCTCGTTCCATGCTGTTTTATGACATGATTGTGCTCAATGGGTACCTGTTTTTGAATATACTCTGTGGCTGGTTCATTTTAACTTCTGAGCGCAAGGGGATTCATCCTCCCAGGTGGATTTATTTCTTTGTTTATCTTTCCATTCCTTTTGCCGTTTCTATTCATACGGTAACCGCTATGCTTTACTGTGGACTTCCGGGGCGTCATTTCTGGTTGTCTGCCATTGTTGCTCCTCGTTTTCTGGCCTCTGCTTTTGCTGCGGGTCCGGCACTCATTGTTGTGGTGGCTCTTATACTGCGTCGGGTCGCTAATTTTGATGCGGGGAAAAAAGCCCTGGACAAGATGGTCACCATTATTATTTATGCGGCCTTGATCAATGTTTTCTTTGTCGGGCTCGAGTTTTTTGTCGGCTATTATTCACATATCCCCGGCCATAAACATACTATCGAATATCTTTTTTTCGGGCTTGAGCATCATGGCCACATCTACAATAATCTTGTTCCTTTCATGAGATCATTTGTTCTTCTGTTTTGTGTTGGTCTCCTTTTTCTCGGGTTGCCTTATTTTAGAAAGAATAAAAATGATATTTGGATGGGGCTTGGTTGCGCCCTGATTTTTATCTCGTTCTGGCTTGATAAGGGTGTGGGGTTTGTTTTAGGTGGTTTTGTCCCGACGCCGCTTGATGAAGTAGTCGAGTATTATCCATCGGCAAATGAAATTTTCATAACCATTGGCATCTGGGCCATGGGTGCGTTTGTCCTGACAGTGCTCTACAAAATAGCCATATCAGTTGAACATGAGATAGAAGCCTGAGCCGTTGACAGTTTTTTGAAAGAGAAAGCCCTCTGATCAGATGATCAGAGGGCTTTTTACGTTTTAGATCAAAATAGCAGTGTAAGCAGAATCTGAAATTGGTGCTTTGGTTCCTGAGTGACTCAGGCAGAACGGTGCCGGTTGTTTAAGTGGAACAACACTGGTCGAGCTGGTCAATAAGCTCAAAGGCTGGACGTGCGGAAAAAATTCCTGTACCTGGTGGATAAGCAGGATTCATGCCTCGTAGAAAGAGATAGAAAACTCCGCCAAAATGGCGTGCATAGGAAAAGTCTACAATGCGTTGCCTGAGAAATCTGTACAGGGCCACGGTATAAATAAGATATTGCAGATCGTAGCGGTGTTCGAGCATGGCATCTTGCAGCAGCCGAGTACGGTAATCCTCTGGATTACTGCCCAGATAGTTTGATTTATAATCGGCAAGATAATACTTCCCGCCATGGCGGAAAACAAGATCAATAAAGCCGACCATTAATCCTTTCAGAGTGCCCTGATTCTCGGGTAAAGGAGCAAAGGAAAACTGTTCCAGGACCTGATTAAAGCCTTGTATATTAACAGAGTGTAAAGGGAAATAGAAACCCATTTCGTTGAGTTTGTCTTTCTCGCTGAGCATCTTGAGTGACAACGCTTTGTCCATCTCAGTGTGCAGGATATCGTTGATCCAGTGCGTGACAACAGGCTGCCAGACCACATCAAAACCGGCATTCTCCAGGGCTGTGGCAATGATCTGCTCATGGTTTGCCGGGTCTGTGAAACTGATCTTTTCAAAAATGGTATGCAGGCAGGTTCCGGCGGCAGCTCCTTTGGGAAAGCCAAACGGGTCAAAAGACGTTGTTCGGCTTTCCAGGGCGAGGTACTGGTCATAATCTGGACGTTCCGGTTGCGGGTCATGGTGACGGACAAGTTTGGAATAGCTGGTGATCTGCCAGCTGGTATCTATTGAGCCGGAAAATACAGCCGCAGCAAGATTTTTGTTCTGCAGCGTCCTGGTAATGCTGTATGTTGCCACAGAATCATGCCAGGGAATGTCAGCCTGGTGTGGCACGCTGTCGGCTGCGGGGAGGCTCAGCAGGTGAGCAAGGGCGCTCTCCCTGAATTTATTAATTTTACCCAGGCAGTAGTAACAGAGGTATTTAGCCCGGGTAAATGCCACGTAGAGAAGTCTCATATCTTCGGCAAGGCGTTCTTTTTCTGCCAACTGCAAATGATGTTCATCACCGGTGCCCAGGTCAACATAGAGCTTCTCTGCGCTGTTTTCAGGATGAAAGCTGAGTGTCTCGTTTGGTGTGCAGGGACGTGCCGACCAGAGAAAGGGAAGAAAGACAACCGGGTATTCCATGCCTTTGGCTTTGTGAATTGTGACAATGGCAACCAGATTTCCGTCGCTTTCAAGCCGGAGCTGTCTGTTGTCAGCCATGCTTTCCTGGTTTTCGATCTGATCAACCAGCCAGGATAACAGCTTATCGGTGCCGGAGATCTTCTGACCCGCCTCTTGAAGAAGATCTGCAAGATGGAGAAAATTGGTCATTTTACGTTCTCCCTCTGTACCGGCGAGTATCCTGGGGACAATCATTCTGTCGGCCAGCAGCTGTTGAAACATGGTAAAAAAGCCATATCGTTGAATAAGCGTGTTATAGCTGTTCATGCTGCTGATGATTTCTTCCCACCTTTTTTCGTCATGCCCTATGTCGTCAAGTTCTGCTGCAGTACAGCCCATAAGCTCTGTGGCAAGAGCTGTTCTGATCTGGCCGCTGTTGCCCGCACTGGCAAAGGCGGCCAGTAGAAAAACCAGTTGTCGTGCTTCCTGTGTATCAAACACAGAGTCCTGTGACAGGTAGACACTGGCAATACCCGCTTTCTGCAATGCCCTGCGCGCCTCGGCGGCTTCCCGGTGCGTCCGGACAAGCACGGCAATGTCTCCGGCTGCAAGCCGGTGACCCGCCAGCATGGCTCTGTCCTGCTCTGCCAGGCTCAGCAGCTCGGCAATTCTACGGGCGCAGGCGCAGGCAGCGTATTCCTGGGCCTCATATTTTGCCAGTCCGGCCTTTTTTTCTGTTTCCGGGAGCACCAGGCATTGCAAAGGGTCTGGCTGTTCCTGATCTATGAGCAGTGGGGCTCTGTCGGCCAGACCTGCGGCCTGTACCGGGGTAAAGGGTATGCGGGTCGCACTGATAAGAAAGGAGTTTTCACGGTTGAAAAGATGGTTGACTGCAGCCACCATGCTGGCAGAGGCCCGGTAATTGGTGGCCATGGTTTGCCGTTTATCCGGCACGGTTTCCTCTCTGGCCTTCAGATAGGTGAAGATGTCTGCTCCCCGAAAGCCGTAAATTGCCTGCTTGGGATCCCCTATCAGAAACAGTCTGTGGTGCGGATTTTTTCTGTGAATGGTGGAAAAAATATCGTACTGGAGCGGGTCTGTATCCTGAAACTCATCCACCATGATCACCGGGAATCGTTTGCCAATGCTTAATGCCAGTCTTTGCCCGCCTGTGCGATGAAGGGCTGCGTTTAAATGGCTGAGCAGGTCTTGAAAAGAGAGCTGGGCCAAATTTTGTTTGCGCCTGGCAAGCTCTGCAAGCAGATAAGTGCGGGCCGTCTGGAGGATATGACTGCGGCGAAGGATGACAAGCTTCTGGTGCTGTTTATACAGTCGGTCAAAGAGGGTAAAAAAATGGTGTTCCGGAGCTACGCCTTTCGCTTTTTTTAAAAGGGAATCCCTGATATATCCGGCGGTAAACAGGAGAAGAATCTCCGGAAGCAGGGAAGGGGCCTGGTCCCGGGCAACAAGAAGTTGCATAGCCTCGGTTGCCATTTGCAGTTGGGCGGGGCTGTATTTCTTCTTGGCGCTTGAGATGCGTTTTTCTTTGACAGCACTCTCAAGAAGGTCGATGATTTCTGTTTCTGCATCCTGCCACACTTTACAGGCGGCTGTAAAGAGATCGTCCAGGAGCTGTTCGTTTTCAGCCAGAATAGTCTTGTCGACTGCGGGAAGAAAGCAGGCATGGGGTTGGTTCCAATGGCTGCCCAGTGCCTTGAGCAAGTCCTGTGGCGTTTTCCAGAGGCTGGTGATCCAGGCCATGTGTTCAACAGAGGCCGAATAAAAATGTTGGCGCCAGAAATCTTCGATCACCCGTTGTCGCAGGGGTTGCTCATTGTCCAGCAGATCCATGGTAAAGGGACTGCCTGATTCAAAAGCGTGTTCCTGTAGCATTCGCTGGCAAAAGGAGTGAATGGTAAAAATGGCAGCCTCGTCCATACGGGTAAGGGCGTCTGTGAGCAGGATCTGTGCTTCTTTTTTGTTGGCAGTGTTGTCTGCAAGGCGTTGGAGGAGATCATCATCCTGCTCTTGGTTAAACGCATCAAGTGTCTGCCGCAACCGTTGGCGCA
>JALXCX010000158.1 GCA_026990725.1 Desulfobulbaceae bacterium | reverse complement strand
TAAGTTCCTTCTCCGGGAATAACTAAAGGTGTTCCAACACTTCCTGTATTACCCGGATTTGATGGGTCAATCAATACAATAGTGCTAGGCTCTACTGTGCCGTCTACATCTGTATCTGTACTTGAAATATTGGTCGTTACAGGTGTGTCATAGTCTGTCGTAGCTGAATTATCATCTGCTACCGGTGGGTCATTGACCGGGGTAACAGAAATATTTAAGTCTGCCTCTGCGGTTCCACCATTACCATCACTTATGGTATAAGTAGCCGTGGGAACAGGTCCGTTGTAATCCGCCTCCGGCACAAACTCATAACTGCCGTCTGCATTAATCTGTAATGTACCAACTCCCGGTATAGCTACTACATCGCCCGGTGCATGTACGCCCGGAACACCTGCAATAGTAAATTGCGTAATGGTCAAGTCATCTCCGTCTAAATCAGAATCATTATTTAATAAGTTCTCCGGATCACCTACAGCTACGGTTAAGGTAGTGTCCTCCGGTGTTGAATTATTATCATCTACCGCTACCGGTACATCATTAACTGAGTTGATTGTAATGTCTAAAGTCGCTGTATCTGTTCCACCATTACCATCATCAATTGTATAAGTAGTCTGTGGTACCGGACCATGGTAGTTTGGTGCCGGATCAAAAGTAAAACTACCATCTGAGTTTAAAGTTATGATTCCTATAGGATTGCCCCCTGCATCAGTTAATGGTGTTGCTACACCTATTTGTAAAATATCTTGTACACCGTCACCATCTGTATCAATCGTAGCTGATGTTACCGTTAATGTATCTCCTTCCGGATCACTATCTACACCATTACCTAAACTATCTGTAATAACATTGCCTGAAACTGGAGTATCTTCATCTGTGGTTACTGCATCATCTGTGGCTACCGGTGGATCATTGACCGGTGCTACTATGATAGTAACCAAAGCTGTATCGCAAAGAGGTGGTGGTGGGTTTCCATCATCACATACTTCATATTCATACGAGTCAACTCCTGAAAAATTAGGTTCTGGTGTATAAGTAATTGTTCCGTCCCCATTGACTACTACCGTCCCATTAGCTGGTTGAATTGTTATCGCAACTGTTGTGGGATCAATATTACCTAACGGATCATTTGGATCATCATCATTGGCTACTACATTAGTAGTTACCGGTGTATCCTCATTGGTGCTATCTGTATCGTCCTCTGCTACAGGTTCATCATTTACCGCATCTACCGTAATGCTTACGGTAGCCGTATCACAACTTGGCGGTGTGTCATCATCACAAATGGTATACGTAAATGTATCTGTTCCTGTAAAATTTGCAGGTGGCGTATAAGTAAAGGTACCATCTCCATTGTTTACTACTATTCCGCCATTGGCTGAATTGGTATCGGCAGTGGTAATGACTGCGCCATCTATTATGGTATCATTTGTCAACACGTTTCCTGTAGTAACCGGTGTATCCTCTGTGGTAGTATACGCATCATCTGTTGCTACCGGATTACCTTCATCTACCACTGTTATGGTTTCTGTGGCTGTAGCTGTATTCCCATTATCATCACTTATCTCGTAAGGGAAAGTAATAACACCGTCAAAACTCGGATCAGGTGTAAAGGTAATAACGCCTGCTGCATCAATACTTACTGTACCATTATCTACGGTTATCGTTTGTGCTGTACCCGGTGTTAAGGCTACTCCATTTATTGAAGTAATCGTTAGTGGATCTCCATCCGGATCACTATCTGCTCCTGATCCATTATCAGCTAATGGGTTGATTACGATACTGCCGTCTTCGGGCACTGTGTATGTGTCATCAATAGCTACTGGTGGTTGATTAGGAATAGCTACTTCAATCGTAGCAACTGCCGTATCACAAACTGTATTATCTGCTTCTAAGCAAATTTGATAAGTTACATTGTAAGTACCTGCGGTTGTTCCTGCCGGAACTACAATGGTT
>JALXCX010000157.1 GCA_026990725.1 Desulfobulbaceae bacterium | reverse complement strand
TTCTGCATAATCATAATATATTGTGGAGCAACCTGCGTGGCTTCGGCCTTCCTCTGCTTGGTCATGATATTCAGGTGGCCCCGCTGTTTCCTTTGACCTGGCTTGCTCTTGTTGTCCCGGAACCGTATTTCTGGAACGTAATGATCAGTTTCCGACTGGCATTTCTTTTCTCTGGCGCTTATCTTCTTGGATTCTATGTTTTCCGTTTCAGGAGAAGCGGCGCAATCCTGTTTGCTCTCACCTTTATTTTCAACGGATTTGTGCTCAGATACCTGAACCACCCACTCCAGAATGGTCTTTTGGCCGGAATCTGGTATTTTCTCTTCGTCGCCCTGACTGTTCGGCACTGTCCCAAAAACAGGGATGGCAGGTATCCATATTGGCTTTTTGTCGCCCTTGTCGTTTCTGTCTACTGTATGGTGACCAATGGATTTCCGGAAGAGGCCATGCTCTTTGGCATTGTACTCTTTTTTATGTTTCCTTTTTTGCTGTTGGATCAGCAAAAAAACACCGGCCTTGATATAGGTAATCTGCTTAAAATACTGATCTTTGCCCATGTACTGGGGTTTGCCCTGGGCAGTATACAGATTTTTCCTTTTTTTGAGTTATTACATTCCCGCATCGATCTGGGGTGTCGGAAATCGCTCAGTACCCTGCAATTTCATGCTGATCAGATCAGGCCTTTTCTCGCTGCAAATCTTGCCAACTGGGGACAACAGTATGGCGGCCTGCACAGGTCAACCATTGGACTGGTTGTCTTCTTCTTTTCTCTTACGGGTATATGTAGTCGACTGATTCGTCCACGGACAGTCTGCTGGCTTGATATCGGGGTTATGATGCCGCCTCTTTTTTATGTTCTGAAAAATTTTCCTCTGTTTCCAGCCTTGACCGAGTCTATAGGCGCTGTTCCCCTCGTGAATGAGTTGCGTTTTTATGTCTATTGTTTCTCTTATCTGCAACTATTTTTTTCGTATTTCGCGGCCGTCGGCTTTCTGTTTCTTCTGGATATAAAAATCGTCAGGCAGCAAAAAATGCTTGCCGTTTTCATCTCCATGTCTATGGTTCTGCTTGCCGCCTTCTGGTCCACGGGAGAGAGCAAGGTATCTCTTGTCCATATCTTTGCCGCGGACAGGCTGGCCCCAGCCCTGGTTACGCTCTATCTTCTTATTGTACTGGTGGGTATTGTCGTGCTGGTTATTTCCCTTAAAGAAAAGAAGTACATCAGCATGGCCGCAGTTCTCATCGTCGTGCTGGCCCTGGGTGAAATCGCCAATGACAGGCCTGATAAATTTATTCCCATGGCAACATTTTCAGATCATTATCTCAACTCCACCACCTGGGCGGATTCCCTTGACGAAGCCCTGCGTCGGGATAATATTGAAAAAGAGGATGTACGTACAAACGACAAATACGGCAGGTATCTTTTACGGGGCATATCCACGGTTGATCACGGCGCTCCCGCAATCATACCCGGGCGCAATTTGCTTTTGAGGCGGGCAGTATATGATGGTCCGTTTCGGGGATTTTTTGAACTGGCAACGCCCCTTGTTCCTTATGCAGATGATATCATAGGGTATAATCTGGTCAGCGATAACATCTACCGGGGCAAACAGGGGTATGGGCCGGATTGGTCCCAACTGCGTCTGGTCGATAATTTTCAGGCAGAGGTGGATGGACTTACTCATCTGGATCATCATGGTCATTCTGATTTTGTCTGCAGAGGAGATGAGAGGCTCATCGAATTTTCAGGTTGGGCATTGAAAAAAGAAACTGATCCCGAAGATTTTGAATTCTTCTTTGTTTTGTCCGGACAAAAAGAGCATTTTGTTACGCCGATCTGGCGTGTAAAACGGGGGGATATCGCCCAGCGATTTATGAGCCTTCGTTTCAAAGATACTGGCTGGCGGGCCCGGTTGGACCCGGGGATTTTCCATGAACATTCTTACGCAGTGGA
>JALXCX010000156.1 GCA_026990725.1 Desulfobulbaceae bacterium | reverse complement strand
CCTGATCCTTTGGCGATGCGTTGTCTGCGGCTGGCATTAATTATTTTATGATTGGCACGTTCTTTCTTGGTCATTGAACGTATAATTGCCTCGGTCTTAAACAACTCTTTTTCATCGGGCTTAGGCGCGTCTTTCAGCTGTTTCAGCTTATTAATGCCAGGGACCATCCCCATGAGTTGCTCAAGATTGCCCATTTTCTTGATCTGTTGAATCTGTTCAAGAAAATCCTCCAGAGTAAAGGCATTTTTCTGGATTTTACGGGCAAGTTTTTTTGCCTTTTTCTCATCAACAACTTTCTCTGCCTTTTCAATGAGCGACAAGACGTCACCCATTCCCAGAATTCGGGATGCTGTCCGATCCGGATGAAAGACTTCAAGCGCATCAAGCGCTTCACCAACACCAACAAACTTAATCGGCTTGCCGGTAATTTTTTTAACAGAAAGTGCGGCTCCACCACGGGCATCACCTTCCATTTTCGTAAGGACAACACCTGTTATTTCCAGGTCGGTGTTAAACTTATCAGCAACTGTTACCGCGTCCTGCCCTGTCATGGCATCGGCCACAAACAGGACTTCAGACAGAGAAACCGCTTTGGCTATCTCCTTAAGCTCTCCCATGAGCTCTTCGTCAACATGCAGACGACCTGCAGTATCGATGAGAACCGTATCATAAGATTTAAGCTCTGCTTCGGCGACGGCCAGACGGGCAATATCTACCGGACTCTGGGTAGTATTGGAATCAAAGACCGGAACACCAATCTGTTCGCCCAGAACATGAAGCTGCTCAATAGCTGCGGGACGGTACACATCAGCAGGTACCAGAAATGGTTTTCGACCCTTTTCCTTGAGCTGCCTGGCAAGTTTTGCTGAAGTGGTCGTTTTACCTGACCCCTGCAGCCCGGCCATCATGATTGTTACCGGCTGCCGGCCGTCAAGGCGTAACGGCTCAGCCTGGGTGCCAAGCAAGGCAACCAGCTCGTCATGGACGACTTTGACGACTTGCTGGCCAGGTGCAAGGCTGGTTAGGACTTCCTGTCCGACAGCTTTTTCGGTAACAGAAGCAATGAAATCTTTGACAACCTGAAAGTTGACATCAGCTTCAAGTAAGGCCGTGCGCACCTCCTGCAAGGCCTCAGCAATATTTTCTTCTGTCAGCGTGCCATGGCCGCGTAGTTTTTTAAATACACTGTCAAGGCGATCTGTTAAATTTTCAAACATGATCCACTATATAACTAAGGCTGAAAAAGCAGCAATTTAATATGGATGAACTGAGCATCTACATCCTAAAGAGCGCAAAGGCAAACAGATTTATTTACCCCATGCTCATGTATATGTCAAGCGGGAAGCAAAAACAACCAATAAGACCGTCCCCACCAGTCATGACCTCAGAACACAACAACAAACAGATTTAATTTTGAATAGCTGAAACAACTTTTTCAAGTAAAGCCGGGGTGTCTGCCTGCAGACATTGCACCGGACTTTTACGGGGTAAAATCTTTCGCATAAGGCCGCTGAGAACTTTTTTAGGGCCAAGTTCCACAAAAATTTCCACGCCGTCATTAATCATATATGAAACAGCTTCATACCAGCGTACCCGGGACGCAATCTGGCTGGCCATTATTTGTCGAATAACAGCCGGGTCCTTTTCGGCTTTTGCTGTTGCGTTAAAAATAACGGGTACCTTGGGCCGGCCAAATGCAATGGTCTCCATAAAGGCTGAAAAATCGGGCACTGCGCCAGCAACAAGAGGACTGTGATTTGCTACAGAAACCGGCAAAGGAATCACCTTTGCGCCCTTTTCCTGACATAATGCGCTCACCTCACCAAGACCGGTAATATCCCCTGAAATAATTATCTGTTGCTCAGAATTATGATTGGCAACAACGACTGTTCCAGTGCCGTTATATGTATCGCAGAGTTCATCTATTTCGCCAATATTGAGCCCGAGAATCGCCCGCAT
>JALXCX010000155.1 GCA_026990725.1 Desulfobulbaceae bacterium | reverse complement strand
TAAAGGTCGAATAAAGGGAAAAAGGAAGGCTTAGAGCTG
The DNA here is from genome assembly GCA_026990725.1 of Desulfobulbaceae bacterium. Lineage (GTDB taxonomy): Bacteria > Desulfobacterota > Desulfobulbia > Desulfobulbales > Desulfobulbaceae > Desulfobulbus_C. The sequence continues at coordinate 6,802 of JALXCX010000155.1, read as the reverse complement.
TTGAAAGAAGGGCCAGCAACCCTGAAAAAATGAGTCCGGTCCCTATGGGCCCCAAATGACCTGCCCTGGCCAGCAGATCCACCCTGTTAAACCCGCCCGAAAAAATAAAGAGAAGAACAACGACCAGCATAAAGCTTTCCTGGACAAAAGCAAACCGCGAAGTTACTCGAAGATACTCCTGTGACTTCTGATAGTTACTCTGGCTATAGACATCTTTAAATTCATCTGGAATCTTGCCTTCGGAAGAACGCAATTCCAAAAAAGAAATACTCTGACTCAACAGGTATTCAAGCAATAAAACGATGACGACAAGGACAAGATACGGATTCATAGGCAATGAAAAACCGGAAACTCTACAACAATACCTGCAGATGTATACCCGTTTAACTTGTGTCTGTCCATAAATGTGGATTTTCGTTCGAGGTCAAGGATTGCGAAAAAAATAAGCGCAGGCATATACATGATAGTCCGAGCATTATTTTTTGAGCATGACGCAGAGATCGGACGGAAAGAGCGTTTCTGGACAGGCACTAACTTAAGGACCAAAATAAACAATCTCTCTGGAAGCAAACAGGAACACAACAAAAGAGCAAGACAATAGTTACTTCAGTAGAAAAAACCGAACAGCCCTTTGAAAAGACATAGAAAATTATAAAAAGAGCATACCGTAACTATAATTTTTTATGTCACGCCAGACAACTCGACATGAAATTTGAACAGGCTGCCAATCGTTACCATCCTTTCTGGCTCTGGCCGATATACATTGAAGATTTAGCTCTCCCCCGACAGGTAAAGGCGGGACTCCTGCTAAAAACAAACGCATTCCTGATGAGCTGGCATCAAGAATTCTTGCCATGTGCATTTCCTCAGATATCATAATACCTTTTTGAATAAGGATATGATATCCTAAAACAAAACGAGGACTTGTACGGCGATTACGATAAAACAAAATTACATCTCCATCTGAAGAAAAAACAAAAAATAAATATACATTATTTATTTCCTATCTGCATATTAAAATCAAGTTATTTGAACAAAGTTGAACGATGCAATAAGATTACAATCTTTACAGTCAAACAAGATAAACAAAAGAGAAGGAGAAACAAAACAAAGGATATTTTTCAAAAACCATCTTTATCCCTGCCCCCCAACGTCGTTGATGACTTGACGATATTTGGCAAAAAACAAAAACAGCCCCTTGGTCAGCATGTGACCAAGGGGCTGTAGAATTTGGTGCGCCTGGCAGGATTCGAACCTGCTACCCTCGAATTCGTAGTCCGATACTCTATCCAGATGAGCTACAGGCGCATTAAGCGTTGCGAATATAACCTAACCCGCTTCTTTGTACAAGTAATTTTATGCATCCTTTTGTTGCGTGGCAGCCTGGTGCCAATCTTTGCCGTTTGCCCCAGGTAATGTCAAATAATCAATGACGTTTTCGTGGGGTTTCATATCCGGACGCGGGATGATGTCTATGGCAGCATGGTGTTTATTCTCAAGCTCAGCCAGTTCGGTTCGTTTTTTGTTCAACAGATACTGCCCCACATCCAGGGGAAGCCTGGCCTCTACCCTCTGGATTTTTTTTCGGCTGATTCCGGTCTGAATACGCCGCAGATAGTACAGGGCAAGTGTTTCCACAGAACGCACCACACCGCGCCCCAGGCAATGCTCACACTGCCGATAACTACCTTTCTCGATGGGCGCACCCATCTTCTGACGGGAGATCTGCATGAGCCCAAACCGTGAGATACGACTGATATCCACCTTGGCCTTGTCGCGCTTCATGGCCGACTTAACCTGCCTTTCAACATCTCTGATATGCTTCTTATGCCGCATATCGATAAAATCGACAACAATCAGACCACCTAAATCACGTAACCGAAGCTGTCTGGCCAGTTCATCGGCCGCTTCCATATTGGCCAGAAAAATAGATTTTTCAAAATCACCTTTCTGGGAAGTACGACCCGAGTTGACATCTATGGCCACAAGAGCTTCGGTTGGATCAATGACAATGGAGCCTCCCGAAGGTAACTGCACCTGGGGTTGATAAATTGACTCAATCTGTTCTTCAATATTATTCTGATTGAAAATTGGTTTAACCCCGCGATGCAGCTTGACCTGAACCTTTCGTTGCCTGGCAGGCAGCAGCTCCACAAATGACTTGACCTGCTCGCAGGACTCCCGGGTATCAACAATTATCTCAGAAATATCCGTTACAAAATGATCCCGAAGAAAACGGACCACTGTATCCTGTTCCTGATAGATAAGGGCCGGTGCCTGAACGGTTTGCCCCCTTTTTTTGACCTCTTTCCAAAGCCCGAGCAAAAACCGTAGATCCTGTTGCAGAGCTGTCTTGGTTATCTCAGCACTGGCAGTCCGAACAATATATCCAATGCCTTCGGGAATTTTAAATTTACTCATTATCTCCCGCAGCCGGCTCCGCCGTTCTTCACCAGAGATCTTGCGAGAGACCCCTGCGCTGTCACTACCTGGCATCAGGACAAGACACCGCCCCGGCAGGGAAAGATAGGTGGTCATGTTGGCCCCTTTATTTCCCGTCACCTCTTTGACCACCTGGACAAGTACCTCCTGCCCCCGCTTGACAACATCTTCAATCTTGAGTTTTCGCCACTGCTGCTGGCTGATAAGCTTTCGGCTCTGTTCGCTCACATCCTCTTTATAGTACTCCGGATGAATATCACTAAACGGCAGGAATCCGTTTCGACCGGTGCCTATATCAACAAATGCCGCCTGTAGACTGGCCTCAACAGAGACAATACGTCCTTTATAAATATTATTTTTGGTTCTTGCCCGAACAACGGTGTTGACGTGATAGGATTCAAGGCGCCCGTTTTCTACCTGGGCAATTCGGCACTCTTCAGGTTCTTCCGCATTGATCAACAACTTGGTGACCACCTTGACGGCCGCAGTCTTACCGGCCTTTCTTGCCGTCCCACCATGAGGCTTATTCTGCTTTTCAGCACTCTCCTGCGGACTGGCCGGAACGCTTTTTCTGTCCTCTTTTTTTGCAGAGGATTGTTTTTTCTTGTCGGAATTTCTCTGTTTCTCAGACTTTTTCGCTACTGGTTTTTGTTGAGCTTTTTCCGTTTTCGTGTCGGTCTCATCCGATTGTTGCGGCACAGCAGGCTTCTCCGGTGTTGCCTTTTTCTGAGCGACTTGTGCAGGAACCGCCTTGCTGGTTTTCTTTTTATTTTCAGTTACTGATTTCTTGCCGGGTTGAACTTTGGCCGGGGTCCCTTTTTTGTTGGTTTTACTTTTTTTCAGGGCAGATGATTCTTTTTTTTCTTCTGCCTTTACCGTTTTACTGCTCTTCCACCAGGCACCAGTTGTCACCTTGCGTACTTTTTTTCCCGTCTGTTTTTTTGCAGCCGGTTTTTTAGCTTTTTCCGTCATGAATTTTCCTTACAATAAATAATTCTTTCAAAGCAGCTCGTCTTGTCTCCCTGTTTCATTGATAATAAAGCCTGTTGCCATGGAATCGTTGTTGCAATATTCCGGTCTCAACAAGCGGAGCAAGAAGCCGCTCAACTCTATCCGGACCTCCCAAATGAAAAGTCCTGTTAATATCTGCCGCTGTACACGGCCGTCTTTTAAGCATTTCAACTATCTCTGCAAGCAATGCTTCTTTATCAGCATTCACCGCAGAGCTGCTATTCTGTTCCCCGCAGGGGTCTTCCTGTTGCGCGCCAAGGGCCAGCAAGTCAACAGGCCTATCTGGACAATCCCGGCGAAACTGCTCGGCAATTCTCCGCATCCGCTCACTTGACAGCGGCCGGGCAAATGACTCCAGCGGGGGGCGGGCCACGGTGTTCAGCTGAATACGATCAATCCGCATTCGGCCCGTAACCTGTCGCAGAGCCTGAACATCCTCTTCTGAGTCGTTTATCCCGCGGGCAAAAAGAATCTCCAGCCACAATTGGCCCTGATATTCATGGGAAAAGGTTACCAGACCCTCAATTATTTTTTCAAGATCCAGGCATTTTGCCGCTCGGTCAATCCTGCGAAAACTCTCAGTTAACGCGGAATCAAGTGAAGGGATAACAACATCAGCTAAGCTCAATTCCCGCCGGATCTGCTTATCAGAAAGCGTTGTTCCGTTTGTCAGCACTGCAACAGGTTTTGCCGTCACATTTTTTAAATGAGACAATATTTTTCCAAAGCCACTATGAAGTGTCGGCTCGCCGCTGGCGGTCACTGTAACGTAATCCAGCTCAGCAACCTTCTCGGCATCACGGCAATACTCATCAATTTCACGCAGAATATCTGCTGTCGGAACATATTCCGCCCGTTCGCAGGTCAAACGGGTCGTCACACCGACCTCACAATATATACAATTTAAATTGCAAATTTTTTCCTGAAACAGGTCCACACCAAGGGACCTACCGAGTCGCCTGGAATTCACCGGGCCAAAGATATGATTCATAGAAAGCTGCTAAAACCGCACTGTCGCTGGCAGTTGATTTGAAGGAAAGCCGACCTGAAAAAATAAAACCTACGTATTATATATAATTTACGCTTGGATACATAAAACAATTTACTTCTCAAGGCAAGTCTATTCTCTGCCTTTTTCCTTGACACAATCCCCATGTAAGCGTACATTTCGTGGTCATTATAAACTAGTTTTTTAACAATTATTTCTTTCTTTTTTTCAGTATATCATAGGAGTTGGTCGAGGTGAACAACAACAGCCCCATGTCTCCAATCTTTTTTTCAGTCGCACTTTTTCTTTGCGTCGGGTTTTTCTCAACCGGTAACACCCATGCAGAGGCCATTAAGGCCAGGCAATGGAAAATCACGGCGGACAAGCTGACCAGGTACGAGAATCCGCCCAGTGTTATTGCCGAGGGCAATGTTGTTCTTAAAAAAGTTGAGAAGGTCACTAAACAAAAAAAGCTCAAACACACAGGCTGGAATGATTTGCTTGAAGAATCTCCTGTCGAAGAAACCCCTTCATCTGAAAAAACCAAAACCGTCACCACCAGCCAGGTCATCACCACCATCAAGGCACAGTGGATGGTTTATGACATGGATCTCGGTACAGTGAAAGCCCGCGGAGACGTGTACATAAAGGTTGGTCCTGATCTACTCACTGCAGAAGAGGCCACTGTCAATCTCAACCGTGAAACCGGCACCTTCAGTAACGCATCCATAATCCGCCAATATAAGGATATGCATTTTGAAGGTAAAGTCATCGAAAAAACAGGCGACCTCACCTACCATTTTGAGGACGGCTGGCTGATCACCTGTAAGTTAAAAAATGGCGAAGCGCCTCCCTGGAGTTTTGGCGCGGCAGAAGCCGACATAACAGATGGCGGTTATGCTTTTCTAAAACACGCAACATTTCGGGTTAAAAATATACCTATTCTTTATTCCCCGATTATGATTCTGCCAGCAAAACGCAGTCGGCAGACAGGATTTCTCTTTCCCACTGTTTCCCTGTCAGACCGTGATGGTTTTGGAACGGAATTTCCTTTTTTCATAAATCTTTCCCCAAACAGCGATATCACCCTCTATCCCCGCTATCTCTCAGATCGCGGATTCATGAGCGGCATTGAATTTCGTTACGTCCTGGACCAGGACTCCAAGGGAACCTTTATGGGCAACTTCCTCAACGATGACTTAAGTGACAAAGAAGATCCTGCCAACGCAGACTACTACCGTGAAGGCAACTACACCCATACAAATCAGAATAGATATTGGCTTCGTGGCAAGGTTGATCAGGATATTGGCGAATGGACGTCACGCCTTGATCTTGATGTCGTCTCGGACCGGGACTATCTGACAGAATTCAACTCCGGTCTTACCGGTTTTGATTTGTCCGATGAACGGTTTTCCGATGTTTTCGGACGGGGGTTTGAGGAAAGGACAAAAGATCGACGTAGAAATACTCTGCGGACTTTACGCTCATGGGGCAACGGAACATCTCTTCAGGTTGACCTGCTTGGTGTCAATGACCTCCGGGTACGAAAAACAAGCCCCACCCCACTCTGGAAACTCCCCGAAGTTAAATACAGGGGCCTGCTGCCTGTGTACGACACTGGCGTAGATTTCTCATGGAAGACTGATTATGTCGACTTCTGGAGAGACCGGGGCGTAGGTGCCCACCGTTTTGATATCCATCCCCGTTTAAGCATGGCCGTTCCTTTAACAGACTATCTTGAAACTGTCGTGGGCGCTGGTTTTCGTGAAACATATTATTCCATCAACAGTGACGGGCCGGAAGAATGGAAAGGCAGTGACACCGAAAGCCGCTTCCTGGCTGACTTTGACACTGAAATCGGCACAACGCTGATGCGTGATTTTGCTGTCAACTTAGGAGATGCAACCAGCCTGACCCACACCTTTCGCCCCTATGTTGACTACTTCTATATCAACGATACCGATCAAAACGAACTGCCACAGTTTGATGCCGTTGACAGAATCGGCGACAGAAACCTGATCATTTATGGCATGAACAATTTTTTCACCCTCAACGGCATACGGCACAACAAAGAATTTAGCCGTGATTATGGCTACATAAAGATCAGGCAGGGGTATGATCTGCGCAACTCTTCAAGTGATGAACCGCTGACCCCGGTAAACATCAGAATGGCCTACTACCCGGTTAAAGATCTCAGTTTGATCTATCGAACAGATATTGACATTTATGGCGAAGGTTTTCTCAGCCACATCGTTGAGGGGAATTACAGCAACAGCAGGGGAGACTTTGTTGCCATTGATTACAGGGACAGCGAGGCCTTTGTTGACAAACTCGTTGACAGCAATGACAAGAGCGATACCC
>JALXCX010000154.1 GCA_026990725.1 Desulfobulbaceae bacterium | reverse complement strand
CTCTTTACTCCATAGGATATATGCGTGGGCTGAACGAACATGCCCAGACACGCTATTACACCTGCTTTGCACTGACTCTTGGTTCTGCAATCAGTGTGGCCTTTGCCGGCAGCCTTTTAACCCTGTACCTAGGCTATGAGCTTGTTTCCATTTTTACCTATCCACTGGTCATGCACCATGAAGACGAGGAAGGGTTCAAGGGCGCTCGTAAATATCTTGTTTATCTGATGGGTGCTGGAAAACTCTTTTTTTTACCGGCCCTGGTTATCACCTATATCCTCACGGGTAATCTTGATTTCAGTGCGCAGCCCCTGCTCAACGCGACCAGCGGTAGCCATGTCATGTTAATTGGCCTGTTTATCCTCTTTCTGGCCGGGCTTGCCAAGGCTGGGCTGATGCCGCTTCATTCCTGGCTTCCCTCGGCCATGGTCGCTCCGACTCCTGTTTCAGCGCTTCTCCATGCTGTTGCCGTTGTCAAGGTCGGTGTCTTTTGTGTTGCCAGGGTTATTTATAATGTGTACGGGCCAGATCTGATGCACAGTCTCCACCTGGTCATGCCGACAGCCTATTTTGCCACGGCAACCATTGTTATTGCCTCCATGATTGCCCTGACTCAGGATAACCTCAAGGCGCGACTAGCCTTTTCCACAATCAGCCAGCTCTCCTATATCACCCTTGGCTTTGCTCTGGTTTCCTTAAACGGCTTGACTGGTGGTGCTATTCATATTGCCAACCATGCTTTTTCAAAAATCACTCTGTTCTACTGCGCAGGTGCTATTTTTGTCGCAACTGGTAAAAAATACATCAGCCAACTGGACGGCATTGGCAGAATCATGCCCTTTACCATGACGGCTTTCACCATCGGTGCCATGTCCATGATAGGCATACCGGGTACAGCCGGCTTTATTTCCAAATGGTTCCTGGGACTGGGCGCTCTTGATAACAACTCCATGCTGCTTCTGATCTTTTTACTGACAAGCTCGCTGCTGAACGCCGGATATTTCATGCCGGTTGTCTATCGGGCTTTTTTTAAAGAACCGGCAGCGGACGATCTGCAATTATCCGAGGCAAAACCTGCCATGGTTGTTCCACTGACGGTTACTGCTGTCATAACAGTATTGCTTGGTCTGTTTCCCGGACCTCTGCTTACATTAATTGAGGGGGTAATTGGCCGATGATTGTCCGTTTTATCACCTGGCTGCGTGACCATATGTTGCTGGTCAAAGGCTTCTGCTATGCAGTTCTTGCCGGTTTACTCATTGGGGATCTCTTTGTCCCCAGACATCACCCCCATTTTATTGGGGATGTTATTCCTGGTTTTTGGGCCGCTTTCGGCTTTGTTGCCTGCGTCATCATTATCATTGGCTCAAAATGGTTGGGAACAGCATTCCTGTTTCGTCCTGATGATTATTATGAACGCGGAGACGCTCAAACACACGCATCTGAAGGTGAGATGAAATGATAGAATCATTACACGCAGGTAGTTTCTTTTTTCATCCTGCCCTGCTCTTCTTTATCGGCGCCTGTATTCTGCCCTTTTTAAAAGGAGTTGTCCGCAATGTTTTTCTCATTGCCCTGCCGCTTTCAGCCTTGGCCCTTGTCCTTTTTCTCGGTTACGGCACCCACTGGCAGGTGCATATAGCAGGCCTTGAAATCACCTTTGGGCGAGTGGACAGAATGTCGCTTGTCTTTGCCCATATCTTCTGCCTCATGGCCGTTATTGGCTCTTTATACGGCATGCACCTCAAAGAAAACTGGCAGCATATTGCGGCCTGGGGCTATGTTGGCAGTGCGCTTGGCTGCACCTTGGCCGGAGATTATCTCAGCCTATTCCTTTTCTGGGAGGGTTTGATGGTCACCTCGGTCTGTCTTGTCTGGCTGCGGGGCACAAAAGAAGCGCTTAAGGCCGGTTTCCGCTACGTCTTGGTACATACATTCGGCGGACTCTGCCTCCTCTGCGGCATTTTTATTCTCTACTACAAAACCGGGGATATTACCTTTGGCCCCATGGTAAGCGGTGTACCTGTAGCGGCCTGGCTGATCATGATCGGTTTCCTCTTAAATGCCGCTGTTCCGCCGCTCCACGCCTGGTTGCCTGATGCCTATGGCAGTGCAACCGTGGTCGGCTCTGTTTTCATGTGCGCCTATACAACCAAAACTGCAGTCTATACTCTGGCCCGTGCCTTTGCCGGATATGACATACTTATCCCGCTGGGCGTTGCCATGGCACTTTATGGTGTTGTCTACGCTGTTCTTGAAAATGATACCCGTCGACTCCTCTCCTACCATATCATCAGCCAGGTTGGTTATATGGTAGCCGGGGTAGGTATCGGCACAGAAATGGCTATCAATGGCGCCTGTGCCCATGCCTATGCCCATATTCTTTATAAATCCCTGCTCTTCATGGGGGTTGGCAGTGTTATCCACGTAACCGGTAAATCAAAATTTTCTGAACTGGGTGGATTGTGGAAATACCTGCCCCTGACCTTTGTCTTTACCCTGATCGGCGGCCTGTCAATTTCCGCCTTTCCCTTTTTCTCAGGTTTTGTCTCAAAATCTATGGTTATTGCCGGTGCATGGGAGGAGCATATCAAGTGGGCAGGTCTGCTGCTTACTTTGGCCTCTGCTGGTACATTTCTTCATACCGGCCTAAAGGTTCCCTACTTTATCTGGTTTAACCGGGAAGAACCGCTCTTCGAGCCACCGAAGAAAGAAGCCCCGTGGAACATGCTTGCTGCCATGGGCATTGGCGCCTACTTCTGTATTATGCTTGGCTGCAACCCGAAGTTTCTCTACTCCATGCTCCCCTATCCGGTTCATTATCAGCCATATACGGCAGCCCATATTATGGAATCATACCAGATTCTCTTTTTTACCATGTTGGGATTCTTCCTTCTGCTGGGCAAGCTGAAACCAAAACCTCTGGTTGGCCTGGATGTAGACTGGTTTTACCGCAAGGGAAGCGCCCATTTTATGAATTTCTGCCGGAACGTCCCGGCAGCTGTTGACAACGCCTTTGTAACCAATCTCTATGCCACCGTTGCTCTGCCACTGCTCCGACTCTGCTCCCGCATAGCATCATGGCATGATACCAAGGTGGTGGATGGTTTTGTGGACGGAACGGCTCAAAACGTGTTGAAGCTTAGCCAGAATATCCGTTTTATTGCTCAACCGGGTTCCCTGAACAAATACCTGGCCGGCATGCTCACATTTCTGGCAGCAACAGTATTGGCCGCAGTGGCCCTTGCACTGTATTAATGATGAAAACCGCAGGATGATGCAGGTTAAACTGACGGGTACATGCCGTCTACTTTCAAACACTTGAAACAAACTATATAAACGAATGGAACCCATACTGCATTTACATACACTGGGCATATCAGTGCTCAGCATGATCATCTTTCTGCCCATTGGTGGAGCCCTGCTGCTGCCGCTTATCCCTGATGACCGGGCAGCCAAGATATACAGTCTCATTCTTACTGTAGTGGTGATGGTCTTTTCCATCCCCCTTTATACAGGTTTTGATCCTGCCCTTGGCGGTTTTCAGTTTGTTGAACAACATGTCTGGGTCAAAAGCATCGGCCTGACCTACCTGCTCGGCGTTGACGGAATCAGTATGCCTTTGATTTTGCTGACCACCCTATTTGGCCCGCTGCTTGTCCTCTGTTCCTGGTCCTACATAACCAAACGAATCAAATCGTTTCTGGCCTGTCTTCTGCTCACCCAGGGTATTATGGTTGGTGTTTTTGCAGCCCTTGATGTAATGCTGTTTTACTTCTTCTTCGAGTCCCTGCTCATCCCAATGTTTCTCATGATTGCCATCTGGGGCGGACCCCGAAGAATTTACGCGGGTGTGAAGTTTGTTCTCTATACACTGGCCGGCTCAATTTTTCTGCTGCTGGCCTTGATTGCGCTCTACCTGCAGGCACATACTTTCAGCTATCCCGAGATACTGATGCTCAACCTGAGCCCGCAGTTCCAGTTCTGGCTCTTTCTGGCTTTCCTGATAGCTTTTGCTGTCAAGGTACCGATGGTTCCCGTGCACACCTGGCTGCCGGCCGCCCATGTTGAAGCACCCACAGCAGGTTCTGTTATTCTTGCCTCGATTCTGCTCAAGATGGGGACATACGGACTGCTGCGCTTCAATCTTTCTCTTGCCCCGGTGGCAAGTGTGAATCTTGCCCCCATAATGATTATTTTCTCCATTATTGCCATTCTTTATGGCGGGCTGCTCTCCCTTGCCCAACAGGATATTAAAAAACTGATTGCCTACAGCTCTGTTGCGCACATGGGCTTTGCGACACTTGGTATTTTCAGCCTCACCTTTCAGGGCAATCAGGGCGCTTTATTGCAGAATATAAATCACGGTCTGACCACTGGCGGCCTGTTCCTGCTGGCAGGTATGCTGTATGAACGCTCCCACTCCCGTGATCTCACGGTGAACGCAGGACTTGCCCGACTCATGCCGGCCTTTGCCTTTTTTCTCGGTTTATTCAGTCTCTCATCTCTTGGCTTTCCAGGAACAGCAAGCTTTGTGGGCGAATTTCTTATTCTCGCTGGAGCATTCCGCCTGGACTGGCGTGTTGGTGCCTGGGCAATCCCAGGGGCTCTGCTGGCAGCTGCCTATATGTTCCGTCTCTTCTTAAAACTTACCTGGGATGCCAAAGGCAACAAAACCTTTGCCATTGATCTCAACACCCGTGAATGGCTGACTCTTACCCCGCTTGCCGTCCTGGTGCTGTTTTTCGGTTTTCATCCCAAACCGATAATAACGATCATTAACCCAGCTCTGGAAGTTCTACTCGCCAGACTGCCAATTGCAGAAGGATCGCAGATAGCTATGCACATGCACAACTTTGTCCATTCTTTTCTGCTCCAATAAACTGCCGGCGAAATACTGACAGGGTATGATACCAGGATAAGGAACAATTAAAAAATTTGAAAATGAACCGCAAATTCTTCCAGGTCCCCCGAAACAATTTTACAGGAGTGCATGTCTGCTGTCTTCCGTTCGTTACCCCCCACATCTCTACGAGCGGGTCCTTCCCAAGACCGTCGGCAGACTGCCTCCTGCGGGGTACCTGTAAGAATTTGCAGTGTTAAAAAAAAACCATCCAATTGAAAAACTTTTATATCGAAACCGGTCTACAGGAGTTTTGAGTGACTATATTACAAGCAATTTTACCTGAACTCATTTTGGGATGCGCCGCGACCTTTTTCTTTGGTTGCAGCCTGTTGAATGTGACCAAGAATATTTCCCGCTATGCTGTGGGCTGGGCGCTTGCCGCGTTGCTCGGGGCGATACTGGCCATGAACGGAAATATTGAATTCTTCCACAGTGCGTACCGGGTTGATGCCTTCAGCCGTTTTTTTGCCCTCTTTATCACGGGCGGATTCCTGGTCACCATGGTCATTACCATGCAAATGGAAGATATCGACAAGCAATCCTTAAGTGATTTATATTTCTTTCTCACGGTCTCAACACTTGGTCTGGTCATGGTTACCGGGGCCACAGAGCTGCTGACCCTTTTCATCGCTCTGGAAATATCTTCATATCCCCTCTATATAACGACTTCTTTCAGAAAAGGGCTTGGTTATCAGTTTGAGGCTACAGCCAAATACCTTGTCTTTGGCGTGGTTTCCACCGCTCTCATGGTCTACGGTATCAGCTACCTGTATGGCGGTCTTGGTTCTACCTTTTTAAACGATATTGTCCTTGCTCTGCCCTCACACCTGCATGACCCGCTCACCCTTGTGGGTGTAATTCTTTTCATGGCGGGTATTCTTTACAAACTTGCTGCTTTCCCCTTTCACTTCTGGGCCCCTGATGTTTATTCGGGAGCTGCTGCTGAAATGGTTGCCTTTGCTGCCAGTCTGCCTAAACTTGCTGCTGTTGCCCTGCTTGCCCGGGTGGGCGCAGTTTTTATTGATTTTGAAGTTCTCGGACCAGCCCTTGCCCTGCTTGCCGTCCTGTCCATGACAGCAGGAAACCTGATGGCTCTGGCCCAGCAGGAGTTGAAAAGACTGCTCGCCTACTCAGCTGTCTCCCATGCCGGATACATCCTGCTGGGAATTCTTGCGGCCTCCCATGGTGGTCTGAAACCAGCCCTGTTTTACACTGCCGTCTACGGCGTTATGTCTCTTGCCGCCTTTCTGGTTGCCATACAGCTTGCAGAAAATGGTAAACATGATATTCCTCTTCAGGATTTGAAAGGACTCTGGCAACGCACTCCCCTGCTGGCCGTTGTTTTCACCATAGCTCTTGTCTCCCTTGCCGGACTTCCTCCGACAGCAGGCTTTACCGGTAAGCTGATGCTCTTGACAGCGGCCTGGAAAGCAGGCTGGTTCTGGACAGTCGCCTTTGGTGTACTTAACTCTCTTCTGGGCCTGTTTGTTTATTTAAATATTATCCGAATCAGTCTGGTGGGCGAGGGAACAAATACAATGAAAATCAGGACAACACCGCTGCTTGGAACAACAGCAACCGCTTTAGGTGTCTGTCTGCTGGCCCTTGGGATGTATCCGAGCGGACTTCTGGGTATGGCCAGAAAAGCACTGGAAGCTTTGCTCCTTATGTGATTTTTCCCTCATAAAACAAACAAGTGGGCAACTCGCGCAATATGCGGGCTGCCCATTTTTTTTGGTGCTCACTTCTTAAAAAACCGAGATTGACCCGATAGATTCAATGCCTGAACATAAGCCCCGCTACAAGAGCTGAAACGCCCTCAATGCTTCCTGCTCAACCCCTCTAATATTCATTCATTGTGAAGTTCATCAACATCATGCCAGACAACACGTATTGCCTCTGTTATGGCCTGAATTCGAAGAGATTTTCGACCATTTTCACGGTA
>JALXCX010000153.1 GCA_026990725.1 Desulfobulbaceae bacterium | reverse complement strand
AGCAAATGAGTGGCAAAGGAATGGCGCAAAGTGTGCGGGCTCACTTTTTTGGAAACTCCTCCGGCAAGGGCGAGTTCCCGGATAATCTGCCAAAAACGGTTTCTGGTCATGGATTTGCCCCTGTTGGTTACAAACAGATGGGGGCTTGGTCTGTTTTTCATCAATAGTGGACGGCCCCGCTCCAGGTAATCTTTAATCCGCTCACCGGCAACATCGTGAAAGGGCACCATGCGCTCTTTCCTGCCTTTCCCCAGAACCCGAACATAACCGCTGCTCACGTTACACCCGTTCACCGGCAGATTAACCAGCTCTGAAACCCGTAATCCTGTCGCGTAGAGCAGGTAGAGCATGGCATAGTTGCGCAGGACAAGCGGACTCTGTTTCGCTGGAATCTTGAGCATATTCTCAACTTCGGCAACAGACAGCGCGCCAGGGAGTGTTCGGCCGATTTTGGGTGCGTCAATATCCGCAACCGGGTTGGCCTGCAGGTGGCCGTTTCTGGAAAGGAACTCAAAAAAAGCCCGCAGGGCGGCAAGGCGCCTGGCATTACTGCGTGAACTTATACCGCGACTGAAACAGTAGTCAAAAAATTTTCGGATATGGCGGGGAGAAATCTTTTCCAGGCTGTTCACCCGGCAAGTCTTTAAAAATTGCAGGAAATAACGAAGATCAGCGCCATAGCTGTCCACCGTATTCTCTGCCAGCCGCCGTTGTACGGTCAGGTAATGGAGAAAAAGGTCAAGGCACTCAGTAAGGGAGGGTGTTGGAGTTTTCAGGACAGAAAAAAATAGTATCTGGTAAAAAGAAGAAAAAAAACCCTGCACACGCCAAAGCGGGCAGGGTCAAGATGCTAGTACCGGTTTTTCATGCGATTGTACTTGCGAAGTTTGCGTAGGGCTTCTGCCGACTTACGGCGTTTTTTAATACTGGGTTTTTCATAGTATTCGCGCCGTTTGAGTTCGCGTTTAATACCGTCTATCTGTAACTTTTTCTTTAGCTGGCGAATAGCGTACTCTAGGTCTCCCCGTACTTCTACTTCAATCATGAACGATCACATCCTTTTCAAAAATGGCATGTCCCATCTGCATATTAACAAGTTGATTATCTAAACTGATAGATTTTAGTTTGAGATGAGCGTCATGTCAATCAAATTATCTTCTGGCTGAAGCCAAAACCCACATCGTCTGCTGTGGCGATATCCCAAAAGGCCTGTAACTGTGGAGTTCTCTGCTTCTTTCTCATGGTACAGATGCCAATGGAAAAAGGGGTCAGTTCCGGCGAAAGTTTAAGGACATTCACCTGCTCCTGGATCGGACTTTTTTCCAGCACCAGTTGTGGCACCACGCCCACGCCGCAGCCAAGACTGACCATGGCAATGATGGCCTCATTCCCGGCGACCTGCGCATACACATTGGCAGTAATCTTTTTTGCTGCAAACCAGCGCTCGATTCGCTCACGACTTAAGCCACGATCAGGCATTATCACCGGCGTTTTTTGCCAGTTGATATCATTTTGGTGGTAGCTGAGCGTGTCCGGATAGCCGGCCGGTGCTATAAAAACCAGCGGCGTTTGCAAAATTTTATGATATTCAACCCGTTGCGGTACTTTCCTGGGCAATGCGGCTATGGTTAGATCCACTTCCCTGTTTTGCAGACTGGCCAACGCCAGGGCGGCGTCACCGGTCTGCAGCTTTATCTGTACTCCGGGATAAGCCCGTCTGAACTTATAAAAAAGCCCGGGAAGAATAGAATAGGCCGCAGTGACAGAACAGTACAGCGACAGACTCCCCCCCAGCTCTCTGTCTCTTGCCAGTTGACTGCGGAGCAATTCCTGCCGCTTCAACACATCCCTAGCATAATCCCGAAAAATATCCCCTGCAGGAGTCAGGGCGACGGAGCGATTATCACGGATAAACAATGGCTCGCCAACCTCTTCCTCAATACGCTGGATGGTCCGGGTCAGGGCAGA
>JALXCX010000152.1 GCA_026990725.1 Desulfobulbaceae bacterium | reverse complement strand
GGGGAAAGTTGCAGACTGTCTGCAATTGCCTGACCCAGCTGACCGGCAACAGGATCTGGGTACCGTATAATATCAGGAATATGTCTGCCAAGAACGGACCAGACATATTCCGGCGGCCCCAGGGGATTTATATTGGCGCTGAAATCAAGAATGGCATCAGGGGAGCAGCCGATTTCAACAGCCGCTTTGTCGGGATTTCCGCCATGACCGCTCATGCGCCGCCCCCAAAATGGCAGACAAAAACAAGGGCCACCATGGCTTCGGCGAGTTCAGACACGGCCCCCAGGGTATCACCGGTTGCCCCGCCTATTTTACACTGGCAATAGAGTGAAAAGAAAAAAACAAGGGCAACAACGGCAAGAACCGCGGCAATTCCTCTTGCTCCGGCAAGTCCTGCAGCCAGACCGGCAAAAAGAGACAAGGCCCAGAAAGCGGCAAACCTTGCGTTACGGGAATAAAAAAGTGTGCCCAGCCCGCCATCTGGCCGTGCATACGGCAAAAATGACATCAACAGCAAAATGGCACTACGCCCGGCAAGGGGCATAAGAAAAACAGCAGGAAGCAGAAAACGGGTCGTAACCAGCGCATCCAGACAGCTCACTTTACAAAGAATCAGCAAAACAAGAGCAAGAACTCCCATGGCTCCGATTGAGGAATCACGCATTATCTCAAGAATTCTCTCACGTGGCCTGGAGCTGAAAAAACCATCAGCACTATCAGCAAGACCGTCCAGGTGCAGGGCACCGGAAAAGACGGCAAGGGCAGACGTCACCAGAACAGCCGTAACAAACGGAGGGAAAAGTAGCTGGAACAACCCGGCCAGCGCACTTGTTAGGCCGCCAATAAGCCCCCCAACCAGCGGAAAAAAAAGCAGAGAGCCTGCGAGCTCCTCCTGTGTCGTTCCCAGTTTTCCCGGTAAAGGAAAAATTGTCAGAAAACGAATAGCGGCAGCAAACCGGCCAGGCAATGAGATCACGGCGTCGGTGTTCCGGTCACTCCGGCGTCCTCAAAAGTGGCAACCTCGGTCAAAATGGCAACAGCAGCCTCCACAAGATTCATGGCCAGGGCGGCCCCGGTTCCTTCTCCAAGACGAAGATTCAGGTCAAGCAGCGGGCGGCAGCCTATCTTTTCCTGCATGGCCGCATGTCCCTGTTCCATGCTCCGGTGAGCGCAAATAATGTAATCCCTGACAAAGGGTTCCAGGGTACAGGCTATCATGGCGCCGGCAGTGGAAATAAAGCCATCGACCACAACAGGTTTTTTATGAGCGGCAGCGCCGATAATTAATCCGGCTATACCGCCGATCTCATAGCCTCCTACCCGGGCCAGCACGTCAAAGCCGTCTTTGGGATCAGGTTTATTGATTTTGAGAATCCGTTCAAGAACATTTTTTTTATGCGCCAGTTGCTCATCATCAAGCCCTGTCCCCCGCCCTGTGAGCTCGTCTACACTTTTACCGGTAAGCGTGGCGACTATAGCTGTGGAAGGTGTAGTGTTCCCAATGCCCATGTCTCCGGTTGCCAGCACATCAACATCAGGAGCCAGCTGATTAGCGACCTCAATACCAGCCTCAACAGCCATAACAGCATGGGTTCTGGTCATGGCCGGGCCCAGAGCAATATTTGCCGTGCCGGTACCAATATTTTTGGAAATAATCTTCCCCTCTTTGGCAAGACCTGACAGATCGGTGGCACAGCCCATATCCACAACCACAACCTCAGCTCCGACCTGGCGGGCCAGGGCATTAATACCAGCGCCTCCAGCAATAAAATTATAGACCATCTGGGCTGTTACTTCAGAAGGGAATTTTGAAACTCCCTCAACAGTAACTCCGTGATCTCCAACCATAACCACAACTTTTTTCCGTTTCACCGGCGGATGGAGCGAACGGGTCATACCTGCAAGATCAACAGCAAGATCCATGAGATCTCCAAGCGCCCAGTGAGGCATGGTAAGCTGCTCAAGACGGG
>JALXCX010000151.1 GCA_026990725.1 Desulfobulbaceae bacterium | reverse complement strand
ATCGCCTTTGGCAATGATACTGATTTTGACCGGCACGGCATTGTTACACCCGCCTCCGGCCTGCTCAACCCAAACCACTATCTCAGTGTTGCCATTGCATATCTCGCCAAAAACCGGCCGCTCTGGAGCAAAGAATCTGCCATTGGCAAGACACTTGTCAGCAGTTCCATTATCGATCGGGTGGCTGCTGATCTTGGCAAAAAAGTCGTTGAAGTGCCGGTGGGATTCAAATGGTTTGTGGACGGACTCATCAACAGCACCATATTTTTCGGGGGCGAGGAAAGCGCGGGAGCCAGTTTCCTGCGCAAAGACGGTACAGTCTGGACAACAGATAAGGACGGCATCATTCTTAACCTTCTGGCAGCTGAGATCACCGCAAAAACCGGTCGTGATCCGGGGGAATACTACAAGACGCTGGTGAAAAAATTTGGCGAGCCGGTCTACGCCCGAATCGAAGCCCCGGCAACACCAGAGCAAAAGGCAACCCTTAAAAAGCTCTCTCCCAAAGACATTAAAGAAACAACTCTTGCCGGAGAGCCCATCCAGGCAATCCTCACCAACGCGCCCGGTAATGGTGCCCCCATAGGCGGGCTCAAAGTCGTTGCCCAAAACGGCTGGTTTGCCCTGCGGCCCTCAGGCACTGAAGATATTTACAAAATATACGCCGAAAGCTTTATAGATAAGAATCACCTGCGCCGCATCCAGGATGAGGCCAGGGCCATGGCCGATACAATTTTGTAGATAAGGGGCCAGGAATCAGGAAAAACACCTTCAAGAGCATTTTGATAATCGATTGGAAAAAAGCAGGGATTGTCTTGTTGCCCGTTGTTTTTTTGAGCACCTACCCGTTTTTTGACGGGTCCCAAAAAATCTACACCATTTTTTCTATCCAGTCGATGTGAGGCGGCCTGATCGCTGCAGGTAAGCTGCGACTCCGTTATGGGGTGCAACTTAACAGTTACTCTGGAGCATTATAAAACAGGAGAAAACCATGTCCGCAGTAAAAAAATCTGAAAAGCTGTCGCGGAAAAACATCAATAAGCTGAAACGCGCCTTTGCCTATAATCTCTTTTACAGGCAGGGCATTACAGCCCGTGCGGCCTCTCTCAATGATTATTATCTTGCTGTTGCCTATACCCTGCGTGATCGTATGCAGCATCTTTTTGTAAACTCCGTAGAGGCGGTGATGGAGAAAGAATCCAAAATCGTCAGCTATCTGTCGGCAGAGTTTCTCATGGGGCCGCATCTGCATAATAATCTGGTCAACCTTGATCTTTTTGACGGGTTCTCCCAGGCGGCAACAGAATGCGGTCTTGATCTCCAGGAACTGATTGAACACGAAGAGGAACCCGGCCTGGGCAACGGGGGCCTTGGTCGTCTTGCTGCCTGCTATCTGGATTCTCTATCATCGCTGCAAATACCGGCCATCGGATACGGCATTCGCTACGAATATGGCATCTTTGATCAGGAAATTGTTGACGGCTGGCAAAAAGAGATCAGTGACAACTGGCTCAAACCCGGCAACCCTTGGGAGATCAAAAAACCGGACCTGGCCTGTGACGTCGGCTTTGGCGGCCGCTCGGAAATATATCATGACGAACAGGGCCAGAGGCGGATACGATGGATACCGGCCCGCTGCATTACCGGCATTCCCTACGACACTCCTGTGCCGGGCTATAAGGTGAACAATGTCAACTGCCTGCGCTTATGGAGCGCCCAGGCACACAGTTCCTTTGATTTTGCTGATTTTAACACGGGCGATTATTACGGGGCGGTTGAAGAAAAAATAAATGCCGAAACCATCACCAAGGTTCTGTATCCCAATGATGAACAGTTCCAGGGAAAACGTCTGCGCCTTGAGCAGCAGTTCTTTTTTACCTCGTGTTCTTTGCAGGATATGATCAGAATTCATCTCTCCACTGAAGACAACCTGGACCGTTTCTTTGACAACTTTGTTATCCAGCTCAATGACAC
>JALXCX010000150.1 GCA_026990725.1 Desulfobulbaceae bacterium | reverse complement strand
CCTATGCCCGCCACGTCAGCCTCGCTATCCTTGAGGAACAAATTCTCTATGGTAGAAAACAACAGATAATCGGCGGATTCAACAAAAAGGGAAGGACTACGCCAACAGCCACCCGGGTGGAGGCTCTGTTTGCCATCCTTGATATTATTGGTCGGGATGATGCTATGCTACGCAATACCATCCAGTTATCCATTCGTTCTGCGTCAAAATTTCTTCTTGACGCCCAGGTAACAAAAGGAAAATACGCCGGTGGCATTCCCCGGGTAACTCGCCAGTTACCTGTCCGGAAGAAGTCCGAACGGCGACGCGCCGGTGAAATTCGCATTGATTATGTTCAACACATGCTGAGCGCTTTGTTGAAATGCGCTGCAAACAAAGAGGCTTGTGAATCACTGCATTAAACGTCTGTCAACTTGCGCACATTTTTTGGTGGCCCACCCCAAGTCATGGAATGTTTACCGTCTGTGGGGTCGGGACACCTTATGCCGCCGGATCTTTTTTGCAAGCAGCGCCCGGTGAGTGGATTTACTCAGATCCAGTACACCAGACAGGGCAAAGGAGCAAAACTGATAGTCGTCCCGGTGCAACAGCTCTCAAAAAGACATGGACCCTTTCAGAGGCGTTGCTAAAAAATGCCCTGCTGCATTGCGGCGCGGACGATTTTGGCCTCATCATAGCCGGCCTGGCCCTCCAGGGACTCGATGACCGGTTTTAATAATTCAGTCTTGTGCAGAATAAACTGTTCTTTAATAAGGGTGCACTTTTCTGGTGAAATCAGTTTTCGTATATCAAGGGTATTGTCATCTTCAAGCCATTCCACCAGATGCGAGGCTATTGTTGAGGGTTTAAGCCCTCTCTTTACAGCAATTGTTTCCAGTGAGTATCCTTCTTGAGCAAGGGCAACGCTTTTTTGGATTGTTTCACTAAATTGTTTATTTTCTGGCTCCAACGAGACTGCTGCGGCCGTGTTTTCAGGTATTTTTACGTCCGGATTTTCTGCCAGCCAGCTGGTGATTATCTCCAGAAATTCTTTTCCATACTGTTCAAGTTTTACCTTGCCCACTCCATTAACAGCCAGCAGGGTATCGGGTGTGGTCGGGAGCAGTTTGCACATGTCGTGTAGAGATCTATCAGAAAAAATGACATACGGCGGTACGTTTTGCTCTTCTGCAAGGGTGTGGCGCTGTTCACGCAACCGTTCAAAAAGTTCGGGGTGCATATTGTGACCGGTTGCATCCTGCCGGGAAGCGTGTTGGGCAACTTCTTTGACCATGTGCATGGTATATGACTTGTGGCCATATAAAACTTTTTCACCAGCCGGAGTGAGCTGTAGTACAGGAAACTGACTGCCATCAGTTGTGAGAAGTTCATCACTTAACATGGCATCAACAAGACGACGCCAGAAGATTTTTTTATGCCCTTTGCCAACACCGTGGGTAGGCAGTTTGTCATGGCCGAACTGGAGCAAACGCTTTGTTTTTGCCCCAAGGACAATATCTATTATATGACCACTGCCAAAACGCTGTCCGGTACGGTGTATGGCCGACATAATCATCTGGGCCTGAGTGGTTGCATCAATTGCTTCCACACCCTGCAGGCAAATATCACAACCTCCGCAGTTGTCTCCGGGCAGCTCTTCAGCAAAATAGCTGAGCAGCTGTTTGCGTCTGCAGATAGGAAGTTCAGCATAATCTGCCATCTGTTTCAGCTTCTGCCAGCCGATTTTCCGTTCTTGTTTGTTCTCTAACTGATCCAGAAAATAGCCCAGGCGCATCATGTCGCCCCTGTTGTACAGGAGCAGACAATGAGCTGGTTCACCATCTCTGCCAGAACGGCCTGTTTCCTGATAATATCCCTCAATATTTTTCGGAAGGTCACCATGAATGACAAAACGAACATTTGATTTGTCAATGCCCATGCCAAAAGCGACCGTCGCAACAATGACTTGCGTTTTATCCTTATTAAATGCGTCCTGATTGACCGCCCGCTCAGTGGGGTCAAGACCTGCATGATACGGAAGCGCAGCTATGCCGTTTTTTTGCAGCATTTTGGCTGTTTTCTCGACATCGTTTCGGCTCAGCCGATAAACTATTCCAGGTTGGTTGTTCTGGGTCCGGATTTCCTGAAGAATCTGACGGCCAGTATTTTCACGCATACGGACCGTATAGGAAAGGTTGGGTCGGTTAAAGGAGGCCCGGATTGTTAATGGGGCATTTAAGTGCAGACGCGCGACAATATCATGGGCAACCTGTTTGGTGGCCGTGGCTGTAAACGCTGCAACGGCTGTCCCTGGTAGAAGGTCGTGAAGATGTGCCAGTTGTAAATAATCGGGTCGAAAATCATGACCCCATTCTGAAATACAATGGGCCTCGTCAACAGCCACAAAGGAGATTTTTCCTCTCTGAAGTTTTTTTGCAAAATGATTCAGCGCAAGACGTTCAGGAGCAAGATAGAGCAGATCAAGTTCTCCTGTAAAAAAAGCATCCATCACTCTTGTCTGATCTTCGATATTTTGAGAGGAGTTGATAAACCCGGCCTGAATGCCTAAAGACTTTGCATTATCTACCTGATCTTTCATTAAAGAGATAAGAGGCGAAATGACGATACAGGTTCCAGCAAGCAGGAGCGCCGGAAGCTGATAGCACAACGATTTTCCGCCGCCTGTTGGCATGACGGCAAAGACGTCTTTGTTGTGCAAAACAGCCTGAATGATTTCGAGTTGGTTTTCTCTGAAAGTAGAGAATCCAAAGGTTTCCTGGAGTGTGGAAAAAATTTGTGACTGATCAGCGTTTAACACGTGATTTTCAAGCGAATTGATAAAGAAAGTGCCGGGGGCGAGGGCGGGGAAAAAAAATTAGTAAGAAACAAGGCTCTAATCCTCTATTTCTACCTGAATAAAATCTGCTTCGTTGTTGCGTAATGTCAGGGTTCCGTCCATGACTCGCAGGGCGACAGGATCATTTAATGGGGCCCGTTGTTTAATTGTTATTTCTGTTCCCGGTACAAGACCCATTTCACGAATTCTCCGGCCAAGTTCTCCGCCTACTTTGACAGAAGAAATAACGCCGCTTTGATTAATAGCCATTGTCCGCAGGTTGATGAGTGCCATAGTTTTTTAAGAAAGAATTATCAGTCTTGAACTCGCCGGTCAACGGCTGTGAGTAATTATATTTTGATGTCTTATCGGTCTGAAGTCATCTTGTCAATCTAATTTAAAGGATTCTAATATTGGAATAAATACTACTTGACAAAAATCAGGCTGGGCTTAATATGTGTACAAATTCAACCGGAAAATAATGATGATATTGAATAAACTTCTCCTCGATCTGGCTCTACTACCGGGGCTGCACAGTGTGACTGTGGCAGAGGAGACTGGTTTGTTCTGAAAAATTCCGGAACAAAAACAATCCATAAGCCGCGGTTCACCATGTGAATCGTGGCTTTTTTTTTGTCATATCTTTTGTAAACATGTAGAAAAGTGTGAACCATTTTTTGAAGAAAGAAGAGGAAAAATGATGCAGGCTGACAAGATCAGGAAATACCGACCTTATCCACCGATCCAGTTAAAGAATCGTACCTGGCCAGATAAAACCATAAACCGGGCTCCGCACTGGTGCTCCGTAGACTTGCGCGATGGGAATCAGGCTCTTGTTCAGCCGATGAATCTTGAAAAAAAGATTGAAATGTTCAAGCTGCTGACCGAAGTAGGTTTTAAGGACATAGAGGTCGGTTTTCCCTCGGCTTCAAAGGTGGAGTATGATTTTACCAGACACCTTATCAAAAATCAGATGATTCCTGACGATTGCACTATTCAGGCTCTGACTCAGGCAAAGGAATCATTGATACGGAAGACTTTTGCCGCCTTTAAAGGCGCTAAAACAGGCATAGTGCATCTGTATAACTCAACTTCAACGCTTCAGCGGGATGTTGTTTTTAAGATGAGCAGACAGGAGATTATGGATCTCGGGGTGCAGGGGGCAAAAATTATCCGTGAAGAGGCTGAGCGTTTTGATGGTGATATCCGCTATGAATATTCACCGGAAAGCTTTACCGGTACTGAGCTTGATTTTGCCCTGGAAATCTGTGAAGCTGTCATGGATGTCTGGGAACCTACACCGGAAAAGCCGGTGGTTATAAACCTGCCAAGTACCGTAGAAATGGCCACGCCAAATGTTTATGCCGACCAGATCGAATGGTTTATTAATAATTTGAAAAAACGTGACTGTGCTTTGATAAGTCTGCATGCCCATAATGATCGGGGCACAGCTGTGGCCGCCACGGAACTTGCCTTAATGGCCGGAGCAGATCGAGTCGAGGGGACCTTGTTTGGCAATGGAGAACGGACCGGAAATGTTGATTTGATGACTCTTGCTTTAAATCTGTTCACTCAAGGGATTGATCCTGAGCTCGATTTTTCAAATATTAACAAGGTAGTCAATGTATATGAACGCTGCACCAACCTTTCAGTCCATCCCAGGCATCCGTATGCTGGCGAGCTTGTCTATACAGCTTTTTCCGGTTCCCATCAGGATGCCATCAGCAAGGGGATGGATGCCGTTCAAAAGGACGGGGAGAGAATATGGGCTGTCCCCTATCTGCCCATTGATCCTGAAGATGTTGGGCGAACGTATGAATCGATTATCCGCATCAACAGTCAATCCGGAAAGGGAGGGGCTGCATATATTATGGATCGGGAGTTTGGTTATAAACTGCCCAAGGAAATGCAGCCGGGCTTTGGCCGAATTATTCAGCAGGAGTCTGATAAAGCAGGCAATGTACTTTCCCCGGAAGATGTGTATAAAGCATTTGAACGAGAATATTTGCTTGCAGAGGGGTGTTATCAGCTCAAGAGTTTTCATGTGCTTAAACGGCATGTCGATCAACGTGAAGAACTTTCTGAAGCACAGGTTGAGGCCGTTATTTTTAATGATGGTCAGGAGCAGGAACTCAAAGGGACAGGCAACGGACCTCTTGATGCTTTCTGCAGGGCATTAAAAGAGACAGCAGGGTTAAAGTTTACTCTGCATGCCTACCATGAGCACGCACTGACAAAAGGGTCGTCGTCCCGGGCTGTCAGTTATGTTGAGGTTATTGACAATAAAGGTGAGGGCTGGTGGGGCACAGGCGTTGATACTGATATTATTATTTCAACTGTCAAGGCTCTGCTCAGCGCACTTAATCGTTTATGTGTTGGGAGATAAATATTATGGTCAAACAAATACTTGTTAGTCTGGCTGCTGTTGCGCTGTTGCTTTCCTCTGCCCAGGCAGAAGAAATAGGCAAGGTGAGTACAACCTTTAAAATCCTTGGGGCCAACGATAAAATTGTTATCGAGGCCTTTGATGACCCCGATATCAGCGGGGCAACTTGTTATATCAGCCGGGCAAAAACCGGCGGTATATCCGGAGCTCTTGGCGTTGCAGAAGACACCTCAGATGCATCCATTGCCTGCAGGCAGACAGGGAAAATTATTTTACCGTCTGAAGTCTTGAGCGGTAAATGGGATGGTAAAAGAGTTTTTCGAAAATCAACGTCGCTGCTCTTTAAGAAGCTGCAGGTTGTCCGGTTTTATGACAGTAAGCGTAACGCACTCATTTACCTGACGTATTCGGATAAAATTGTTAATGGTTCGCCGAAAAATTCGATTTCCACAATTGTTGTCAGGCAACAGCATGCTTTGTCTACACTACAAAGGAAGTAACTATTCAGCTGCACCCCATGGTGCGGCGATCAGGCCTCCTCACATAGACGGGCTATAGTTCGTTGGCCTGCTTACCACACCATGGAGCACATCTGAACAGTTATAGGCCACAGGTTATGCCAGCATTGTGCTGATACCTGAATAGTTACCAAAGGAAAAGAATAAGTGAATGAAAAAACGGTTGATTATCGAGGTGATTGTTGAAAAGGGTACAAAGACGTAAGGTTACGTCTTAAACAAATCCGTGGAGAAACACCTGAACAGTTCAGTTTCATTACCTCTCCAGATACAGGCAGTCGCATGGACAGGGTTATTGCCATGAATGACGGGCGTATTGTCCAGAAAGAAAGCATCACTGAAGGTATACTCTATACGGTGGAGCGTCGCTAATGTGGCGGCTCAGGGAGGCCGCAGCAAAAATTGTTCATCTGCTTGCTGTCGTCTCTGACTGGCTGCTCATAGTTGCCGGAGTATTACTGGTAGGTATCGCGCTAAAAAATATTGATGTCTCTGTGGCAAAATATGCGGTTGCCGGGGCAGGAGTATTTTTTGCCGGGATTGGATTTTACTGTCGTTTTCGCCGATTGCATAAAAAAAGCCCCTGATGTCATGATGCACAGGGGCTTCTTCTATTGGCCATTTTGAGGGATGTCTCTTGTTTGGTCTACCAGTTTGTGTCGCTTAACAGCTGGCCTTCGGTTGAAATTACTACCTGGCGAATCGTAACCGAGGCTTGGGCATCGTCATAGGCTTTTTTGACAATTTGCAGCATGGAAGAACAGCAGGGGACTTCCATTATTAGAATAGTGACAGAATTGAGTTTTCTGGTCTTAAACAGTTCTGTGAAGCGATCAACATACATCTGTTGGTCATCAAATTTAGGACAGCCCATCATCACCACCCGTCCTTTAATGAAATCCTCCTGCAATCCGCCATAAGAAACAGCGGTACAATCAGCGGCAATGAGAAGGTCACAATTTTCGAGAAATGGTGCGTTGGGCGGGATAAGCCGTATCTGTACGGGCCAGTGACTCAATGCGCCTCCCTTTTGTGCTGTCGGTACATTAGCTGCCTGACACGGTGTAATGGGTTGCATTGTTTTAATCTGGGCAGAAGGACATCCGCCGCCGGAAGGAGATGATGTCTCATCTTTCTGGTTGGCCAGAAATTCTTCGACAGCTT
>JALXCX010000149.1 GCA_026990725.1 Desulfobulbaceae bacterium | reverse complement strand
GGAGTGGAAGGCATATTGGCCCCTTCAGCCACAAGGAAAACGCCTCCTTTGACCAGGTTATTGGCATCCTGCCCGTTAATCTCGTTTTGGGTGGCGCTTGGCATTGCGCAGTCAGCCCTGTGGGCCCAGAGAGGGTTGAATCCCTGGTCAGGGTTGGCTTCAGTGTAGACAGCGTCAGTGTACTTATCACAGTACTCCCGTATACGACCGCGTCTGATATTTTTTAACTGCATAACAAATTGCAGCTTTTCATTGTCAATACCCTGCTCGTCAAAAATATAGCCGGAAGAATCAGAGAGGGTCAGCACCTTTCCGCCCATTTGCAGGATTTTTTCAGTAGTAAACTGGGCAACATTTCCGGATCCTGAAACCAGACATTTTTTTCCTTCCAGGGAATCTCCTTTATGCGCAAGCATTTCAGCGGCAAAATAGACGACCCCGTATCCGGTCGCCTCGGGTCGAATTAAACTGCCGCCCCAGGCCAGACTTTTTCCGGTGAGAACGCCAGTGAATTCATTGCGCAGTTTTTTATACATTCCAAAAAGATATCCTATTTCGCGGGCACCAACTCCAATGTCACCGGCAGGAACATCCGTATTGGGGCCAATATGCCGGGACAGTTCCGTCATAAATGCCTGGCAGAAACGCATGACCTCGGCATCGGAGCGCCCTTTTGGGTTGAAATCAGAGCCTCCTTTGCCCCCGCCCATCTGCAGGGTTGTCAGGCTGTTTTTGAAAACCTGCTCAAAGGCAAGAAACTTGATGATCGACAGCGTCACAGAGGGGTGAAAACGTAAACCACCTTTATACGGGCCAATTGCAGAGTTCATCTCTACCCTGAAACCACGGTTCACATGGACCTGTCCCTGGTCATCCATCCAGGGTACACGAAACATGATGACTCGTTCAGGCTCTGTAATTCTGGACACTACCGCCTGCTGGCGGTATTCAGGGTTTCGGTCCAGAACCGGCTTGACTGTCTCCATGACTTCTGAAACTGCCTGGTGAAACTCTTTCTGGTCAGGATCACGCTGAACAATTTTTTCCAGGATGTCTTCCATGATAACTCCTTCCTGTGCTTTCAGATTGCGGTTGGCAAAGCTATTTTAGTGTATTTCCGGCAATATATATAAGTTACATTAGCCATTATATAATACTTCAGACATACATTAACTCTTTTTTGGGGAAAAGAAAGCCGCTGCCTGTGAGTTTATACCGTCAACTTTAAGAATTATTGGTTTTTCAAGAGACACGTGCGTAACAAATTTGCTCTTTTGTTCTACTGGTAGAGAATTGAGCCGGTTCCAGTCGATTGCTGTTGTCCCGGATTCCGGGCTATCTTTTACCAGCAGGTAGGGAATACCAAGGGATGTGATATTCTGGAAAAAATGTGTTCCCTGGGATGCTTCGGCCACAAGTGTACCATCCTGAACTTCGGCAATAGCCCCTACCGCGGAAATATCAGCCCACTGGACAGGTATCCCGAGCCAGCGGTCGGCCGTCCCCCACCGCCCGGGGCCAATGAGCAGGTATGGGCGTTTAAGATTTTGGAGTTTTCTGTTGATTGCCCCGATTTCTCTGCCTATCTCCCGGGTGAATGCTTTGTCAAAGCGTTCAGGAGGGACAAAAACAATATCACGCATCCGGTCATACAACCCCTGGCCCAGGGCATGGGCAGAGTAAAGAAAAGACGACTCTATTTCCTGGGTGGATATTTCCACTTTTTGCGTTTCACTGTTTGTTACAATCGGACGAATCTGGAGGAAATAGAAAACCGGCTTTTTACTGGGGGAGGGTATATCAACGGCAAATTCGATCTCTACTTCACAACCCATTCCTTGACGCCCCATTGACAGCAGGTTTTGCAGAATCTCCGGCAGGGGATAGGTATTATATTTGAGCAGTGAAGCAAAGGTGATAATCTTTGTGCCGGGGAAATCGCCGTCCCGAATGCGGTGTTCTTCGGGAATATATGTGGAGCTCAAGTATCTTATGGGATATTCGTCAAAGGCGTCTTGAACGGAGCGCAGGATGAGGTTGCTGTTTTTATGGATAAACTCAGCAGTTGGAGAGCTGTCCATGCAGTAAAACTGCCGCTGGCTGTTGACCAACATGTCTTCGACCGTGGAGAATTGAGGCAGGTGCCTGGGAAAGGCCGGAGAAAAGCGCAGGCTCTGTTCGCCCTCCACTACAGTTTTGCCAAAACCAAGGGCCAGGTGGGCAATGCCGTCCTCCGATTGCATCGGGGTAATGGGATAATAATTATAAGATTGGGCGACGCCTGAGACGGCTGGATAAAAATTATCCTTATAATAACTCCCCACAAGCTGCTGGATAATGACAGCCATTGAGTCATGTCTGGTCTGGCCGACAGAGCGGGAGAAGGCTCGGGGATTTTCAAACCAGGTTGACGCATAGACCAGTTTAATTGCCTGTACAAGTTGATCAAGACGGGTTGTGAGATCAGCAGCGGCATTGTCAAGCATGTAGGTCTGGTATAAGCCCGCATAAGGTCTGAACTGTGCATCTTCGAGCAGGCCAGAGGAGCGGACAGAGAGCGGATAATGTATTTTTTCAAGATAGGCCTTGAGGTCTTTAAGGAGCCAGTCTGGAAGGTGCCCCCGCAGGAACTGTTGCTCAATCTTTTCGTCTGAGAGGTCATCATGGAGGTGTAGATTGTTGAGCTGGATAAAATCGGTAAAGCCCTGGGAGGTGATAACGCATGTCTGTGGAATGATAATTTTCTTTTCTGAGAAGAGTTTATTATCCTCTCTTGCCTGAGCGAGCAGCGAACTCATAAAGGCAATGCCCCGCGCCTTTCCTCCAAGTGAGCCTTCACCCATACGGGAAAATTCAGTAATATTGTTATCAAAATTTCGGGCGGAGAACTGTGCGACCACGCCCTGTTGTCGTAATTTACGTAATGTATGAACTTCGTTGATCAGGTATTCGCGCAGTTTCCCGGTATTGGTAATGGTCTTAAAATGATCTTTGTGGAGGCGGGCCGCCAGAACAATCTCTGCCCTGGCCATAACCCAGTTGGAAAAATGGTTGCAATGGGCGTGGTAGAGAAGAGAATCGTCGGGAATCTTCTGCAGGCAAAGTTCAAAATCACGCAGCCGTGCGGCCCTGCTGATTTCGAGTCCATCAGGTGATCTGAAAACAAAATCGCCAAACCCGAGATAGTTTAAAAAGAAATTATGCAGTTCTTCCCGCATAGCTTCGGTGTTCTTGTCTAGAAAGACAGCCGGAATTTTTTTGGCAAGCTCTCTGTTGGACTCATCTGTACTGAGCATGAGCAGGGGCAGGTCCGGGATGGTTTCCCGGATTGTTTCAAGGAGGTCGTAACCGGCTCTGTTCTCAAGTTTTCCCGCCCTGGGAAAACGGACATCAGACATAACGCAAAACATATACGGCTGGTACTCTCTAAACAGATCCATGGCCTCTTCGTAACAGGAGGCTGTCAAAATTTTTGGTCGGGCCCGCATTTTAAGCATTCTGTGTTGCTCGTTGAGTCCTTCATCAAGGACTGCCTGGGTTTGCCTGACGACTTCATTGTAGAGCATGGGAAGCAGGGCTGACCGGTATACGGGAGAGTCCTCCACCAGAAGAATAACTCGAACCATAGCCTTTTGGGTGTCACGGGCAGCATTGATTTTGTCTTCTGTATTTTTGACTATTGCCAGTAAAATATCTGAATCACAGCACCAGATATATGAATCGTCAAAACAGGAAGCTTTGAGTTTATCGCCCATGATAATGGCATCTCTTGCAGAATGAGCCAGAAGAAGGACAGGCGTTAAGGGGTAGAGCCGTTTTACTCTACAGGCAAAGGCACAGCCATCCATCCCGCCCAGGTGTGGCATGGTCACAACAAGGTCAAAATGAGAATCTGAAAGAAGGTCAAGGCCCTGGTCGGCAGATGGAACCCAGGTGATACGGGGTGGACGGGAAAGGTTTAATCCATGGTATTCATGAATGATTCTTGAGGCAAGTGAGCCGTCTTCTTCCATGATATAGGCATCATACGGGCTGGAAACCAGAAGGATTTCCTGGACCTTAAAGGCCATAAGTTCATGGAAAATCTTAAAATGAGGGTCATGGGTTTTGAAATGCTGAAGAGGGGAGAGCATAATCTTTCACCTGGCAAAAGTAGAGGCAAAACTAATTATAATATACTGTATTTGCCAGGAAAATACCCTTTTTTAAGGTAGTTTTTGCTTAAGGTTCTCAGTCCGCTCACTTTAGAGCATAGATATTTTGTTATTTTGTCCTCTTGCGGCGGGGAGCTTTTCGGTGCGTGTGTAGATATAACGAATGGACAGAGTGTCAAGAACTGTCCCTCTTTGGCAACATTTTTTTGGGAGATGCGGAAAAGGTTACCAGCATCAACTTTGCAGATGTTGATGCTGGTAACCGGGAGTGGCGGAATAGAAGAGAAAAGAAATTCTTTTACCGTGTTCTCTTAAAGAGTGAATTGTTTTCGGGTATTATGAAAATAGTACATACATTCGTCCAGTAGAGTAGAGCCAACTGTCTTCAGTTTTGCAGCAAAGGCTCCCTGGGTTGGTTGTTGTACCGGGATAAGTGCTGTTTCAAAAGCGCATTGCCTTGCTGCGTCACAGAATTGGGTAACGTTCTGCTCAACAATATCAAAATTAGCAGCGAGAATAGAGGAGAGGGAGCAGGCCGGAAATTTTGTCTGTTCCCAGTCTCCCGGTAATGCGCCGCCAAATCGCATACCCCGTCGTTGTATCCGGTTGCCCATAACAACAGTTGCGTTGATTGACTCGCTTGGGATTTGCGGCCGGGCAAAGTCGACGACTGTGGCCTGGGAGGAAAGCAGGTCAGTGACTCCCGAATTGAGGAATACATCTCCTGTTGGGAGAAGGTTTATCACAAAATCCACATCTTCGAGTTGCTGCCTGGCCTCTTCCGGAGTTGTGATCTGAACGCCGCCCCGGCGTTTAAAGGTCATTTTGACAATATCAGCAGTATAGCCTCTAGCCAGAAAATGCTCATGGAACATCGCGCCCAGATCCCCGCCTCCCAGGATGGCAACTGACAGCTCCCATGGGTTTTTTCCTGTTTGTCTTGTAAGGTAAGAAATGGTGTTATCAGCGCCGAAGATAGTCCCCTGCAGGCCGCTGAAAAAAGGTGGTTCCATGGCGATACCATGGCGTCTTTCAAGAATCGGCCCCAGTTGGCCGGCAAACCCGCAGCTTTTTGCACCTGAAACTTTGAGGGCCCATTTCATCCGCCTGACTATTTTTTCTGCAATATGGCGGTTTTTTTTCTTCATAAGGTCTTGCGGGAGGTCTGTAATACAGAAATACAATCCGACCGGTTTCCAGCCTTCAAAGATAAAGCCCGCCGGCGTAGGACGTCCGGACATGAAATTGATAATACAACGAATATCAGGGAGAATGTCATTGTATTCTCGTTTGTCTGTCGGGTACATGAGAAATAGTGTTTTTATCAGCCCTGTTCTTCCGACAAGCCAGATTAGGCCCCAGACGGGATAGCTGAAAAAAAGCACATAGACAGATATGATGAGTTTGCGCAGTACTTGTTTCATTGTTGAGTCCTCAAGTAATGATTATCTTGCTTGTCTGTTTGCAAAATTAATGCCTGATAAAAAAGATTGGTTCTTGTTTTATAGTATGTTCACCTTGTTGACGAGAGTTCCTGGTCTATCATCCGGCTCATTTCGTCAATTGTGTATGGCTTTTTCAGATAGGCACCATTCCCCATCTTTAACGCTTCCTGTACCCGTTCATTTTCTGAGTAGCCACTTACGATGATTACTTTCTGTTGGGGAGAAATTAATAGTATTTTTCGGTAGGTATCCAGACCATCCATGCCCGAGAGCATGATCATATCCAGAAGGACAAGATCAACCGGTTTTTGTTTGAGGAGTTTGACAGCCTCTTCGCCTGAGGACACGGCCAGGGCCCGGTAGCCTATTTTTTTGAGAATAGAGAGGCCAATATCCCGTTGCTCCTGCACATCGTCCACGATGAGCACTTTCTGTCCTTTACCGGAATTATGAGCAATGCTTTCCTGACGTACCTCGGAAACAGTGACATCTTTGTCTGAACTTACAGGAAAATAGGAGTAAATTGTCGTTCCCTGGCCCGGCGTGCTTTTAATGTCAATAAACCCGTCATGATCTTTGACTGCTCCCCAGACAACAGTCATGCCCAGGCCTGTACCGCTTCGTCCCATTTCTTTTTTTGTATAAAAAGGTTCAAAAATATTGCTGATGACACCGGCAGACATTCCGGCCCCATCGTCCCTGACCTCCAGGACGATGTAATTACCTTTTGGAATTTCTTCGTAGCCATGAACTGAGGAAGTCAGTTGCCGGCAATATGTGGTAATACGAATATTTCCCTTGCCGTTCACGGCTTCAAAGGCATTCCCGACAAGGTTCATGATGGTTTTTTGCAGATGAACAGGAGAACCCTTGAGGTGGGGAATGGTGTCGTCAAAATTTGTTTCCACTGTTATGTCTGGGTGGAGTGTACAGAGGCTGGTGTACTCGGGGCTGTCAAAGTATTCTTTAAGTATGCTGTTGAGCGACAGTTCTATTTTTACTGTGACACCTCTTCGGGCAAGTGTCAGTAAATCCTGTACTATGGCGGCAGCCCTTTCCCCTGATTTTTTAATTGTTTCAAGAGGCCCCCTCAGGTGACTGTCTTGTGGGATGTCGATAAGCAAGAAGTCGGGATAACTGACAATACCGGAAAGAACATTATTCAGATCGTGGGCTACCCCGCCGGCAAGCCTGCCAAGAACTTCCATTTTTTGTGCTCTTGAAAGGGCATTTTGCAGGCGGTTTGTTTCTTTTTCCGCCTTTATTCTGTCTTCAATTTCCGCTTTGAGTTGTTT
>JALXCX010000148.1 GCA_026990725.1 Desulfobulbaceae bacterium | reverse complement strand
AAAAAAAAGGCACTTAGCAATGTTTGCTAAGTGCCTTTCATTAATGGCGTCCCCAACCGGATTTGAACCGGTGTTGCCGGCGTGAAAGGCCGGTGTCCTGGACCAGACTAGACGATGGGGACAAGTCCTTAATATGTTCAATGGTGGGTCGTGCGCGGCTCGAACGCGCGACTCTCTGCTTAAAAGGCAGATACTCTACCAGCTGAGTTAACGACCCGTGCAACAAGAGCAGATTTTATTACCCTTTTCTGTATAACGTGTCAATAGAAATAATGCAAAACTGTTTCTTGTTTTGTAATATTATTGTTGTCAGGCGCTGCATTTCGCCAAGCAAATCCCTTGTTGCCTCGGGATATCTCTGCTATAAAGAATGGTTAGCGGGAGTGGATATACAGCGGCATAGGCCGCTTTTTTTCTTTTGTAACAGGATGTTTTTATGAGTTTATTGTCAGGGAGCGTTTCTTTTACCCGGTTTAGTGTTGAGGGTGAGACACCGGATAATTTCTGGGATTTTGTTGCGGAGCGTGTTGCTGCCCATAGTTTTAAGGACATAGATGACACCATGGATGAATACTCCATAGGCTGGGTCTCGGTGGCGAATATGTTTGATTCCGAATTCGCCTATGGTTCGTATGCGGCTGGCGATTATGTTGTCCTGTCGATGCGTGCTGATGAGCGGAAGGTTTCGCCGGCTGTTTTGAAAAAATACACCATGAAGGAAGAGGAGCGGATCAAACGTGAAAAAGAACTGCCGAAATTGAGCCGAAATGTCCGGCTGGAGATTAAAGAACGGGTCCGCTCGGAGCTGGTGCGTAAATCAGCCCCTGTTCCGGTGGTCTATGATTTATGCTGGAGTCTGTCGGATAATACCTTGTACTTTTTTTCCACCAGCAGAAAGGCTTTGACCTTACTTGAAGATTTATTTCGGGATACGTTTGATTTATCGTTGATTATGCAGATCCCCTGGAATGCGGCCCTGCATCTGGCCAATGAAGACGCTGTTGCAGCCCTTGACGACCTGCGCCCGGCAATACTTATTTAGAAATTTTATCAAAGTGGGGCCGTGGTGTTTTTTTCGTCACTCTGGACCTGCGACTAAAAAATATGGATTTAGTTGATCTTATACAGGAAAAACGATTTATCGGGCAGGAGTTTCTGGCCTGGCTCTGGTATAAATCTGAAGAGCGGGGCGGTAATGTCGAACTCCCCGGCAGCGGTGATATTCTGGTTATTTTTGAAAAACACATGCTCTTGGAGTACGGCGAAGGCCCGGAGAGTGAAAAGCTCATCTGCCGGGGGCTGCAGACCGAGCTGAGAGAGGCCCGTGCAGGTCTGGCCCTGGGCAAAAAGCCTGAACAGGCGCGTATCCGCCTTGCCCGAGGGGATTATGAGTACAGTGTCACCCTGACAGCCGCAACCATGGAATTTCGCAGTGTCAAGGTCCCGAAAACAGCCGGGGCTGATGACGGGAATGATCCGGAAGGCCTTGAGGGACAGATATTGGAGCGAATCTCCCTGTTTGAAGATGTTAGTGCCCTGGTCAATGAGTTGTTTGCTGTCTTTATTAATATTCGGGCTTCAAGCAGCTGGCAGGATGAGTTGATTAGCATTCGGAACTGGGTGAACAGCGCAGCAGGTGGCCTTGATTACGATCATTGAAGAACGATGCACAGGTAAACGCATCTGATAAAGAAAAAAAGAAAATTATGGAATTTGAAACAGTTATCGGGCTTGAAATTCACGCCCAGATGAAAACAAAAAGTAAGATTTTTTGCGGCTGCTCAACAGCATTTGGAGCACCACCCAACACGCATACCTGTCCGGTTTGTCTGGGTATGCCGGGGTCGCTGCCTGTTTTGAATCGTCAGGTTGTGGAAAACGGAATCAAACTGGCGCTGGCAGCAGATTTTGAGATCAACCGGACAAACCGGTTTGCCCGCAAGAATTATTTTTATCCTGACCTGCCCAAGGGGTACCAAA
>JALXCX010000147.1 GCA_026990725.1 Desulfobulbaceae bacterium | reverse complement strand
TTTTAGGATGGAAAGGCTTTTCCGGGAGAGGTCGGGCAAGAGGCGGAGAAATTCAGTTTAACGGAACCGTCCTGCCTTCTGCAGAAAAGATCGTTTATCAACTTGATATTAAGAAAGTACGTAACCAGCGCCTTAAAATGGGCATTGCTGATGCGACAATGTCTGTGGATGGACAAGTAATTTATAAAGCAACGGATTTAAGTACCGTCATGACAACGGCATAGTGTTCCCCCCCCCAAGGGGTGGCTGTTCTTTGGGCCGCAGCTGCGTTTCGTTGATGCTGCCCCGCCTTGTGAATATGATTGGACTATGAGTAAAACGTAAGGGGTTGGTACCAGGTACATGCGTTAACCGGCACGCCGGGGAGATGAAAAATGGTAGATAAAAAAAATGACATTCCGGTCATTTTGCTGGTCGAAGACGATGTCCGTCTGGCGCGGCTTATAAAGGAATACATGGAACAGCACTCCTTTGTTCTCCATGTTGAGGGACGTGGAGATACTGCGGTTCAACGAATCATAGGAGAACAACCAGATCTGGTGATTTTAGACTTAATGCTGCCCGGGCTTGACGGCATGGATGTGTGTCGGCAGGTCCGATCTCAATATGAAAAGCCAGTATTAATGCTCACGGCAAGGGATGAGGACATTGATCAGGTGTTGGGGTTGGAACTTGGAGCTGATGATTATGTGATAAAGCCGGTTAAGCCCAGAGTGCTGCTGGCCCGCATTCAAAATTTACTGAGACGATTCCAAAAGAAACCAGAGCTGAAGGCATCATTTACGATTGGTGAGCTTTATATATCCAGTAACACCAGGGAAGCAATTCTTGGTGGCAGGCCGCTATCTCTCAGTAGTCAGGAATTTGATCTGCTCTACCTGCTCACCAGCAATGCGGGAAAAATTTTAAGCCGTGATGACATCCTCATTTCGCTGGCCGGGATAGAGTACGATGGCCTTGATCGTTCCGTGGATATTCGTATCGCCCGCTTACGAAAACTTCTCATGGATGACCCCGCAAATCCCCGTTTTATCAAAACAGTCCGTTCAAAAGGATATCTTTTCCTGCCATGACCCGTTTATTTTTCCAACTATTCGCGCCGGTTTTTATCGTCACAATTCTCTTTCTCTTTAACGCCAATTTTTTCCTTACCCCCCTGTTCGGATTTGCCCTCAGAAACCAGACAGCATATGAATTAAAAGGGATAATTCATATGCTTGATGAAGGTATGGAGAACACCGGAAGTGCGCAACCTGTAGACCGTGAAAGGAAACTGAAACAAGTACAGGGTCAGTTTTTGTTTGACCTGGATCTGCTTGATATTCAGAATATCCAGTTACCACCTGATGGGCAGAAAAACCTTAAACAGGGAGAGTTTGTTTTCGAGCCGGACAATGACGATATAATCTACCATGTATCAAATAATGCTCAACAGGTCTGGAAATTAAACATTGAGCAGGGTGAAAGCGAAACAGATGATGCCTATATCAAACGGCTTGCTGTGGGGCCTCAAAGAGTAATTCTCAATCATCTTCGGGCCATACCCGAGCGCGACTGGAACCAGGCGGTTGAGGCCATGAGCCATAAGTTTGATATCTCTCTGGCCCTGCAGACATTTGACAAGTTAGATATAAAGCCGCAGGATTTGAAAAATCTCAAGGCGCAGGGAGTCATTGTTTTTCAGGATAACTCTTTGGATCGTATTTACAGTCTGATACCCAGCACCGGTTATGTTCTTGAAATAGGACCTTTTCAAAATCCCTTGATAATAAGATATGCGGATCAGGTTATTATAGCCCTGCTTGGATTTCTCATGGGATTTGTAGTCTGGCTGTTGTTGCGGCCCATCTGGCGGGATCTGCGAAAATTGCAACATGCTTCAGATAAATTTGGCCAAGGCCAGTTGGCAACCAGAGCCTCTTATTCAAGACATTCTCCTGTCAAAAATATCCTGAGTGCCTTTAACGGAATGGCAACGCACA
>JALXCX010000146.1 GCA_026990725.1 Desulfobulbaceae bacterium | reverse complement strand
TATTACCGGACGGGTCAGGCTCTCCCCGGGTCAGGAGCATTTGCTGCTTGATCTTGTTGCCCGGGGGGTCCGGTTAATTCCTTCGGCCAGTGCCCAGCTGTGCAGTCGTTCAAAAGTCTATCAGGCTGCCATTCTTGGCAGCTTTATGGCTCGGGAAACCAGGGTCGTTTATTCCATGAACGATATGCTCGAAGTTGTTACTGCTTACGGCAGAGCCGGTATCGGTTCTGTAGTCTGTAAGCTTGACAGGGCCAATGGCGGGATAGGAATTCTTAAATTTGCCTCGGTTGAGGATGTGTTTTCCCAGGCCGCCCTGAAGAGTTTAGCTTTTCCTTTTGTCCTTCAGCCCTACATGGCTGGCTGCAAGGATGTTCGAGTGGTCTTTTTGGGGGAGATCGTTGAGGCATATCAGCGCTTCAATCCTGATAATTTTCGTCATAATCTGCACTGCGGCGGCAGCAGCTCTCCCTGGACTCTTACGCATGAACAACGAGATTTTTGTAAGAGAGTAATGCGGCGGGCAGAATTTTTATATGCTCATGTTGATTTATTACTACTGGCAGATGGTACACATTGCCTTTCAGAGATTAACCTGAGAGGGGGCTTGCGGGGGGCGGCGATCAATCAGCAGGATTACAACGAGCAGGTACGAAGAATTCAGGAGCGGGAGCTGGCAAAAATAACGTAACTATTCAGGTATTAGCACAATGTCGGCATAACCAGTGGCCTGTAACTGTTCGGATGTGCTCCATATCGGAGTCGCGGCT
The DNA here is from genome assembly GCA_026990725.1 of Desulfobulbaceae bacterium. Taxonomy (GTDB): domain Bacteria; phylum Desulfobacterota; class Desulfobulbia; order Desulfobulbales; family Desulfobulbaceae; genus Desulfobulbus_C. The sequence goes on along the minus strand of JALXCX010000146.1, from coordinate 1,222 downwards.
TACCTGTGGCAAGCAGGCCAACGAACTATAGCCCGTCTATGTGAGGCGGCCTGATCGCCGCAATATGGGGTGCAGCTGAACAGCTACAAAAATAACAAAAAAAAGAGGCTCGACTGCCATCTGGCAATCGAGCCTCTACAAGACTGTATTTATCCCAGGTTAAGGATTATACACAACCAGTCGGTTTTGGCAGACCAGCCATTTTACAGGCACCTTTACCAGGTCCTGAAGGGAACAGCTCATAAATTCTTTTAAGAGGAAAACCGGTGGTTTTAGAAAGGATACGAACCATGGGAGCAATACCGTTTTTCTTGTAGTATTCCTGGAGTGCGTCTATAACTTTCTGGTGCTCGTCGGTGATGTCTGAGATACCTTCAACGCTTTTAACGTACTCTACCCAGTTCTCATCCCACTCTTCAGCACCCTTTAACAGGAACCCGTCTTCATCACACTCGTAAGATTTGCCATTGTGTTCAATTGTTGCCATGATCTCCTCCTTGGACAAAAAAATAATATGGTTTGAATAAAAAAATCAATTTTTAGCATAATTCAGCCGTTTTTTACTATAAGGTTTAGTTCTTGTCAAGAACGGAGCTTTTTTTTATACAGATGATCATTTTATTTTATATTTTCATTACCGGCGCTCTTCAATCGGCAATGATTGGATTTTTAACTGGCGAATTACTATGATTATAGGGTAGTTTGAAATATTCAGTCCGCATTTTTCGATTAGTTACTTTTAGTGGAGTGTTCAACCATGCTCAATGTGTTTCGTAAAAAGGCTCAGTCAACCCTGATTCAGGCGATGGTTATTATGATTGCCGTTGTTTTTGTTTTCTGGGGTGTTGGTTCAAGTATGAACAAAAATCGCAACTCTGTTGCCACTGTGAACGGAGAGGAGATTTCTTATAAGGATTTTCAGCGTTCCTACGACCGGGCAGTTGACAATATGCGTCGACAGTTTGGCGGCCAGATTCCTCCGGGGTTTATTGAGAAGATGGGGCTGAAGCAACAGGTTTTGGGCCAGCTGATTCAGACAGAACTCTTTCGGCAGGGCGGTAAGGCAATGGGGATTACGGTCAGTGACCTGGCTGTCCAGAAAGAAGTTGAAAAGACACCTGTTTTTCAAAAAGACGGACATTTTGATTTAAGTCGCTATAAGCAAGTTCTTGCGCAGAACAGACTGACCCCGACCTCCTATGAAAATGGTCTCAAGTCAGAT
>JALXCX010000145.1 GCA_026990725.1 Desulfobulbaceae bacterium | reverse complement strand
GCTCCATGGGCGAGCTGTCCCATTCCATCAAGAGCAAACTCCTTACCCTGCCTCCGGCTACCGTTGTCTGGCCCGGTCATGGTTATGGAGGCTCGCAGTCAACCATTCAAGAGGAAGGACGCAGTAACCCATACTTTTAGGTTTTCTGATCTTTGTACAGGAACAACCCTCACCGCTCAACCTGAACCCGGCATTTTTTTATGCGTGAAATCATCCTTGGTACCGCAGGACATGTAGATCACGGTAAAACCAGTCTCATACGTGCACTCACAGGCATTGAGACCGACCGCTTAACAGAGGAAAAACAGCGGGGCATCACCATTGAACTTGGCTTTGCCTATCTGGATCTTCCCTGCGGCCACCGGTTAGGTATTGTTGACGTACCCGGACATGAAAAATTTATCCGTAACATGGTGGCCGGGGCCGCCGGCATGGACATGGTCGCCTTTATCATTGCCGCAGACGAAGGCATAATGCCCCAGACCAGAGAACATTTTGATATCTGCAGACTGCTCGGGGTACAGGAAGGCCTGATCATCCTCACAAAAAAAGACATGGTTGAGCCGGAATGGCTTGAAATGGTTGAGGAGGAAATCCGGGATTTTTTTAAAGACAGCTTTCTTGAAAAGGCACCCATTGTTGCCGTATCATCCACCACCGGCGAAAACATTGACAAGGTGAAAGAAATCCTTGATGCCAAGGTGAAGGCCACAAATTTCCAGGAGGAATTCGGCCCGTTCCGCCTTGCTGTGGATCGGGTTTTTACCATGAAAGGATTTGGCACGGTCATCACCGGCACATCCCTGTCCGGCAGAATCAACCTGGGGGATGACCTGATGTTTTATCCCGGTAAACTGCTGGCCAAAATCCGCGGCATCCAGGTGCATGGTTTGGAAAGGGACGTGGTTGAAGCCGGTCACCGGACAGCAATCAATCTGCAGGGCATAGAAAAAGAAGAAATAAAACGTGGTGATCTGGCAGCCACTCCCGGCTCAATGGTGCCCTCTACCCTGCTCGATGCAGATCTTCATTATTTGGCAGGCAATACCAAAAAACTCAAAAATCGCACCCAGGTCCGGGTTCATGTCGGAACCAGGGAAATTGTCGGGCGGGTGGTCATTATGGAAGATGATGTCATTTTGCCCGGCCAGAACAGCGCTGTTCAGATAATCCTGCAGGAGCCTGCCGCGGTCTGGCCCGGTGACAGGTTTGTTCTTCGCAGCTATTCCCCTCTTGCCACCATTGGCGGTGGCGTTATTTTTAATAATGCCCCGCCAAAAAGAAAACGAACCGTGGCACGTGACCGCAAACGCAACCAGGAAATTTTTTCCATTTACAAGGGGGACAGCCTTGAAGAAAAAATGCTGCTCTTTCTGGAGGAAAGCGGTCTTACGGGAATCACCGCAGAGCAACTGGCCACCCGTCTTGGTGTCTTTGGGAAAAAACTGAAAAAACAGCTTCAGCTCACCATTTCCACGGGAAAAATTCTTGTGATAGAATCAGACAACCAGCGGCTGGTTGCAGCCCCGGTTGTTGAACAGCTGGGCCGGAATATCATCAAGCTGCTAACGGTTTATCACCAGGAAAACCCATTAAAAAGTGGACTTGCCAGAGAAGAGCTCAGGTCACGCCTTAAGCCGCATGTCGACGCTAAACTCTTTCTCTACACCATTAACTCACTCACCAAAAAAGAGCTTATTACCCAGGAAGGCGCTGATATACGCCTCAGCAGCCACGAAGTAACCCTGCAGATGGATGAACAGGAAATGCAGGAAAAAATAGGCACCCTGTATAAAGAGGCAGGCCTCAGGCCGCCAAACTTCAAAGATGTTCTGGCCACCTTTGACGAGTTTTCAGAGCAACAGATCTCGCAGATTTTTGATCTGCTTCTCCAGAAAGGCACCTTGATCAGAATTAATGAGTCGTTATACTTTCATGCCGCAGAACTTGAAATCCTCGGAGAAAAAATAAAGGATTTTATTACAGAACAAGGCGA
>JALXCX010000144.1 GCA_026990725.1 Desulfobulbaceae bacterium | reverse complement strand
CTTGCGATTGTCAATAACCCGCTGTGCCTTGCCTTCGGAGCGCTTGATAGTTCTCGGCTCAACCAGTTTGACAGCACAGGTGACACCTAGCAGATCTTTAATTTCCACCTGAATCTGTTTTGTCAGATTCTCCAACACCCGAATCTCATCGGAAAAAACATCATCACTCACCTCGACCAGCACGGACATGGTATCCAGATTCCCCTGTCGGTTGACCTCAATCTGGTAATGGGGTTCAACCCCTTCAACGCCCATCAAGACATGCTCAACCTGGCTCGGAAAGACATTAACCCCCCGAATAATCAACATATCATCGGTGCGGCCAGTGACCTTTTCCATGCGGACAAGGGTTCGGCCGCAGGCGCATGGCTCGGCAATAAGCCGGGAGATATCTTTTGTCCGGTAGCGGATAATCGGGAAGGCCTCTTTGGTGAGCGTGGTAAATACCAGTTCTCCGGCCTCTCCATAGGGCAGCGGCTCAAAGGTGTCAGGATCAACAATTTCAGGCAGAAAATGATCTTCCAGAATATGCATGCCCCGGTCGGTATGCAGACATTCCATGGCAACCCCCGGGCCAATAACCTCAGACAGCCCGTAAATATCAACGGCCCTGATGCCCAGCTTGCGCTCGACTTCCTCACGCATGTTCTCACTCCAGGGTTCGGCACCGTGGATGCCCACCCGCAGTTTCAAATCCCGGGGCGACACCCCCACATCAGCCATGGCATCGGCCAGATTAAGCGCATAGGAAGGCGTGGCCAGAAGCACTGTAGAGCCAAAATCACGCATAATGGTGATCTGTCGTTTGGTGTTCCCACCAGACACGGGGATAACTGTCGCGCCAAGATATTCAATGCCGTAATGGGCACCCAGACCGCCGGTAAACAGGCCATAGCCGTAGGCGTTATGCACCATATCTCCCTTGGTCACACCGGCCATGGCCAGTGCACGGCCCATCACAGAAGCCCACATCTCAATATCTTTTGCCGTATAGCCGACAACTGTGGGTTTACCCGTGGTTCCGGAAGAGGCATGCACCCGGACAACATCGTCCATGGGCACGGTAAACAGGCCAAAGGGATAGTTGTCGCGCAGGTCATCCTTGGTGGTAAAGGGCAGTTTGCGCAAATCGGCAAGGCTCTGGATGTCTCCGGGCTTGACCCCGGCCTCATCCATTTTCTGTTTATACGGAGCCACAGTATCATACACCCTGTGGACAAGTTTCTGCAGACGCTTCAGCTGAATCGACTCAAGACCCGGCCTTGGCAATGTTTCCATCTCTTCCCAGTTCATTGCGACTTCCCTCCCTGCTTACTTTACACGTGCACAAACACTATGATTTTTCTTTTTTTCTTACTTTTCTTACAACAGCCTTAACTGTAGACCAGTTTACGCCCCAGCTCAAAGGCCTGCTTGTTCACTTCCCGAAAAGCTTCTTTGACCCTGGTCTCGATGACATCCAGAAAGACCTGCTTATTGACAGACAAAAAATTCGACATGGCGCCAACCATGGCCACATTGGCTGTTCGCAGCTCGCCCACTTCCCGGGCAACGGAAAAGGCATCAAGGGCAACAACATTGATGCCCCGTGAGGTCAGTTCATCTAAAATATCTGCGGGATAACTTGCCTTGCCCATGGCCACGGCAGGCGGCAGAATCTTCTGGGTATTAACAACCACAGCGCTGTCTTTATGCAGATAGGGCAGATAACGTGCTGCCTCAAGAATTTCAAAAGCCACCAGAATGTCGGCTGTACCCGGCTCAATAAGAGGCGAATAGACCCGTTCTCCATAACGCAGATGGGCCTCAACAGAGCCGCCACGCTGGGCCATGCCATGCACTTCACTCTTTTTCACGTCAAATCCGGCTTCAAGCTGGGCATACGCTGTCAACTCGCTGGCCAGCAGAATACCCTGGCCGCCAACACCGGAGAATAAAATATTTCCACTCTGTTTCATCAGTTTGCCTCCCGGATGTTGATGGCATCAAACTTACAC
>JALXCX010000143.1 GCA_026990725.1 Desulfobulbaceae bacterium | reverse complement strand
GAATACCGAGAAATGAAAAAAGGCCGACGAAGTATCGTCGACCTTTTTCATTCAAAGTGAAAGTGATTTTTCACATACTGATGATTGATATTTGACCATCTTTTGATCGCACGGGAAAGCAAAGCATACCCTTTTTCTTTAACAGAGTAAGGTTAATATCATCATGATCGATTCCACCGGCGAGCGGTGTGGCAGCGGACTTATCCCTGGTTGTTCCGTTGGCAGAGTAATAACCTGTTGGAACATATTCGCTGCCTTCCTGAAAATTTGGCAGATAATATTGATAGCGCACCGTCCAGGAAGCAGTCGTGTCGTCAAGAACGGTTATTGAATATGTTGCCGATGACTGTCCCGCCTCAAGGAAGACAGTGACGTTACCCCATTCGTTGCCATTTTGATTTTTGGGATCGACGTCTATATAGATCCCACCTGCCGGGGCAATATCTCCGGATGGCAGAGAAACAGTTCCGCTGATAGTTTTACCTGTGAGCAGGACAAAATTGATATTTTCATGGTCCTGGCCGCCGTGAAGGAGTGTTGCGACGGAAGAATCCCCGGTTGTTCCGTTGGATGAGTAATAGCCAAATTGAACATATTCGCTTCTCCAATAGGCATAGGACACCTGCCAGGAGGCAGTCGTGTCGTCGGGAACAATCATTGAATAGGTTGCCGATGATGCTCCTTCCGCAATGGTGACATAGCTGTAACCGTATCCACTGCCATTTTGATTGGAGGCATAGATGTCTACATCAATCCCACCTGCCGGGGCTATGTCTCCGGATGGCAGAGAAACAGTTCCGCTGATAGTCTTACCTGTGAGCAGGACAAGGTTTATACCTGGCTGGTCCTGACCACCGGGAAGGAGTGTTCCGGAGGAAGAATCCCAGGTTGTTCCACTGGATGAATAATAACCATTTTGCAAATAGTCATCTCCTGAATAATAATAAGAAATAGTCCATGAAGCATTTGTGTCGTCGGGAACGCTTATTGAGTATGTTGCCGATGGCTGTCCTTCCTCAATGGTGACAGAGCAGTTACCCCATCCGTTGCTATTTTGATCGTTGGCATTGATGTCTACATAAATTCCTTCGGCCGGGGCTGTCACCCCACCAGGCAGGGAGATGGTACCACTGATTGTTGCGCTGAGCGCGGAACCCGCTGGGCAGAGTAAAAGCCCGCATGTGAAGATGAGAAGAATAATTTGCATTCCTGTAGATTGAAGTAATTTTTTGATGATATTACCAGACATTGTATTTTCCCCTCCTTGTTGAAAAACCCATCCAAATTCCTTTTTTTTCGATGATGGATCGAAAAAAATCCATTTTTATATTTTAGCTCTATGCAGTTGTCATGTCAATAAAAACGGTATATTACTTGCGGCATGGTTAAGCATCATTTTTTTCGTTTGACCTTGGCTGTTGCCTTGGCGCTTAACGGGTCATCGGGCCAGTAATGCTTTGGATACCGTCCTTTGAGTTCTTTTTTTACCTGGTATTAACTGTTCCCCCAGAAGCCCTTCAGGTCATCGGTGATTTGCATCGGACGCCGGGCCGGGGAGAGCAGGTGCAGCAGCACCCGTATCCGGCCCCGGCAGATCGTCGGAGTTGCATCCAGGCCGAACCGGTAATCAGAAAAGAAATTCGTGATTTTTTCTTGTCATAGAGACCCTTGATAAAATTTCGCCATTGCTTGTATTTATGTATTTCATCCAGAACCACAAGGGGTTGATCAGGCGGCAAAGCTCCAGCCAGGAGTATCCGTCGGTCATCGGCATAATCCCAGTTAAAAGAGGCGGGATGCCCTTCATCTCCTCCGAGAATATCCAGCGCCACGGTTGTTTTTCCTACCTGTCTCGGCCCACCGATAAGCACCATTTTTTGTAACTATTCAGCGAAAATAATGGATTGACAGCTATTTTTTACTTGACAGGGTTTTGGGCGTATTCTTGTAAAATTGATATTGGTCAGTGCCTGGACAGAGATAGGGGCAAGGTGTCCACA
>JALXCX010000142.1 GCA_026990725.1 Desulfobulbaceae bacterium | reverse complement strand
ACTGACAAAAACCACCAGTTGATCCGGTGTTTTTGCGGCAAGAGTCAGCGCGTCCATGGGTGAATAGACAATTTCCACCTTTGCCCCCCCTGCCCGTGCCCTGGCAAGGGAGCCTTTTTCGCCGGGTACCCGTATCATATCGCCAAAGGTGGCTATGGTGATATCCGGCTGCTTGGCCAGCTCGACAATGGCATCAATCACTCCTGATGGCGTCACGCAGACCGGACAACCCGGCCCGGAGACAAGCTGCACCTCTTTGGGCAGCATGGCCCGGATACCGTGCCTGAAAATCGACATGGTATGGGTGCCGCAGACCTCCATGATCCGCACAGGACGATCAACCAGACGCTGCAATTCTGTTGTCAGGGTTGCAACCAGTTGCCGGTCGCGATATTCATCAATATATTTCACTATCACTCACCCTCTGTCTGATCCTCCATTGCCGCGGCCATCTCCCGCATGAGCCCCAGATTTTTTTCCGCATCCTGCGCGTCAAGGCAGTTAATGGCAAAACCGGCATGAATGATAAGATAATCACCCACTGCGGGCTCACGATCCACCAGATCAAGGCGGATTTCCTTTTGCATGCCATCGGCTGCAACAATGGCAACTTTAGGATCAAGAAGCGAGTCGCTGCCACCCTGGACTTCAATCACCTGCATGGGAATTGCAAGACACATTTTTACCCCTCTGGTTAAGAAACGAAATTTTTTCTCTTAACAATTTTTAACACAACTGATTTCATCTCCCCGAGATAAGCCATCGTACCTTCTGGATTTACAGCGGCTGTACACCCAGTTGCCACAACACAACAGCAAACAAGTAACCTCAGTCAATCTGAATTTTCAAAAAAACATCAAATATTATTCTCACACATACCTGCCACATACAGCTGGCCAAGCGCTATGCCGCCGTCATTGACCGGCACCTGCTCACCTGTGTACACCTCATAACCGGACTGCTCAAGGTATTGCCCAAGCAGTTCCAGGAGCAGTCGATTTTGAAAACAGCCACCGCCAAGTAAAACCGTTTTCATGTCTTTTGCATACCCAAGACCACTTTCCAAAAGGCGAACAACCATTTCACCAGCTGTTCGAACCAGCCAGAGATGAAAGCAGGCAGCCAACTCCGCCACTGGCCGTCCGGCAGCAAGATCTTCGAGCAGCCAATGTATAAGGGGCCTGAAATCCATGAACAGGCCCTGTTCTTCCTGCAGGACAGTGGCCCTGTAACGCCCGGTTTTATACTGACTTTTTTCGAGCTCACACAAACATTGAGCCGCAAGATACTCCAGCTCCATGGCTGCCTGGCCTTCAAACTCGACTTCCTGCCTGATTCCCAGCAATGAGGCCACACCATCAAACAGACGGCCGATACTTGAACACAGGGGAGAGTTTACCTCGTTTTCAAGCATCTGGCCAATCAGGACGCGACTTTGTTCAGGGATTTCCAGCAACACGGGCAGACAGGGTGGCAGCTCTGCCAAAGAGATACCGCCGCCCCTGACAAGAGCAAGACCAATACGCCATATTTGCCGGGTGGCCTGATCACCACCCGGCAGCTGAAATGGCAGCAGATGGGCCAGCCGCTGAAAGCTGCGTCCCTGCAGGGCCAGAAATTCTCCACCCCAGACCGTATTGTCAGTACCAAGACCAGCGCCGTCAAAGATCACGGCCAGCCCGCCTGCAAGTCCATGCTCAGCCATAATTGCCGCCCCGTGGGCATGGTGATGCTGCACCTGGCGGCAGGGCAGCCCGCATTGGCTGGCATATCGGCTGCTCAGGTAATCCGGATGCAGATCGCAGGCAACAAGGCGGGGTGTAATATCAAGCACATCTTGAAAAAAGTGGAGAGATTCTCTAAAAAAATCCAGATTGGCAGGACTTTTCAGATCGCCAATATGCTGGCTCAAAAACACTTCATCCTGACGGGAAAGGGCAAAACAATTTTTCAGTTCTGCACCACAGGCAAGAATATCAGCAGCAACCCCGGCCACCGTCACAGGGC
>JALXCX010000141.1 GCA_026990725.1 Desulfobulbaceae bacterium | reverse complement strand
CAGGTAGACTTCCTCACTGGCAGCGATTTCATGCCTCCACATCTGCGAGATTCCTTCCGGCATATCTGCTCAGAGCTGATCACCCTCATCACGCCGCTTTTTGCCAACAAGGAAACAATACGGCTGCACGGAGACTGTCATTTTGCCAATCTCATTCATCGCCCCGGACAGGGTTTTTTTCTAATTGATTTTGACGACATGATTAATGGCCCGCCAATTCAGGATGTGTGGATGCTCTTTCCCTCTTACCATCAGGAATCACTGCCGGAAATTGAACTTTTTCTTGAAGGTTATCAGACCTTCCGCCCTTTTAACCGCTCAAGCCTGTGCCTGATAGAACCCCTGCGGGCCATGCGCTATATTCATTATGCGGCCTGGTGTGCCCACCAGAGTGTCGACGCAGGCTTTCTTCGCCAGAATCCGGACTGGGGCAGTGAGCTCTACTGGCAGGAAGAAATAAATGACCTGGCAAAACAGGTGGAAAGAATACAGCAAAAACCGGACAGGGCCACAAACAACCCTATGTACAAGTAGAACCAAAACGTTACTGAGTCTGAAAACGTCTCATGCGAATATTCATGAGAATACCAATGGCAAGTAATGTAGTCCAAAGCGATGACCCGCCATAACTGAACAGGGGAAGAGGGATTCCGACCACTGGCAGGAAACCCATGATCATAAACAGATTGATTACCGCCTGCCAGAAGATGAGCATAACCAGACCAAACGCAAGCAGCACACCAAATTTATCACGGGCAGTCATGGCAATATTGATGCCCCAGAGAAGCAGAAAAAAATAACAGCTTAAAAAAAACAACGCTCCGGCAAAGCCCCATTCTTCACACCAGACCGCAAAGGCAAAATCAGTATGCCGTTCGGGCAAAAAGTGGAGGTGCCCCTGGGTTCCCTCCATGAATCCACGTCCAAAACTTTGTCCGCTGCCAACAGCAATTTTTGACTGGCTGATCTGGTAACCATGGTTCATGATATCGTCTTCAGGATGTAAAAACGTTTCAATCCTGCGGCGCTGATACTCCTTGAGACCAAATTTCCAGCCCAGAAAAACAGCGGCAATTCCTGCGCCACCGAGAATGCCCATGGTGGACCAGCGCAGTTTAACAAACAAGGTCATGGAGACAAAAAGAATACCGAGCATAAGCGCTGTGCCCAGATCCGGCTGGATAACAATCAGGCCAAAAGGTATGAGTGTAATGATACCCGGCTTGAGAAGATCATACAGTGTAAACCCCTTCGTGCCGACGTCACTTCGGGCATAGACACCAGCCAGTACAAGGACCAGGATCAGCTTGGCCGGTTCTGAGGGCTGAAGATGGAAAAAACCAAGATTAATCCATCTCTGCGTCCCGGCAATAGTGTGAACAAAAAGTTTAGTATAGACCAGAAGCCCGCAAATAATCACATATCCGGCATATCCAAGTTTCTCCAAATGCTTATAATCCATACTGATCAGGATAAAGATCAGCAAGTAACCAACAGCGAAAAAATACAACTGTTTCATGAAAATAGATGAAGGACCGGGACCTCCGTTCCAGGTTGAGCTGAACAAATTGGCAAGCGACATAGCTGAGACAAAAATCAGCATGAGCAGCATAATCCAGTCAAAATGATGTATCAATCTTCGGTCAAAACGTAGCATATCTGTACTCAGTTTGGAGTCTGAACACTTGAGTTACCAGGTGAATCCTGCATGCCGGCAAGAAGTTGCCCCTGAAGAATCACCATCGTGACATTATCCGGGTCCTTCAGCCTTTTGCCAAAATATTTTTCCAATACTGCCCGGGCAATCGGAGCAGCCCCGGAACCGCCATGCCGTCCATGTTCAACAAGAACGCTCACGGCAATTTCCGGGTTTTCTGCAGGGGCAAAACAGGTGAACCAGGCATGATCTCTGTACTTATAGGGAATATCCTCTTCCTTGAGATGTTTGTACTGTGCCAAACGAACCACCTGTGCTGTACCTGTCTTCCCCGCAACCGTAATATTCTTCAACCGGGCCCTTCGTCCAGTGCCGTGTCGACCGTTTACTGCCTCTGTAAGCCCTTTACGGACCAAGGCAAGATTACGCCCCTGGCCGGTAAACCGGCTAAGAACAGTCGGTGTGAACTGTTCAAGAACATGACCGTCCGGATCTCGTACCTGTTCTATCAAACCCGGTTTGTACAGCGTGCCACCGTTGGCAACAGTGGCCGTCATCAATGCAAGCTGCAGGGGCGTGACCAGATCAAACCCCTGCCCGATGGCCACTGACAGGGTTTCCCCCTCCTGCCAAGGCTTGCCATATTTTTTCATCTTCCACTCCGAGGTGGGAATAAGACCGGATTTTTCAAACTCCATTTCCACGCCGGTTTTCTTACCAAGCCCCAGACGTTTTGCGTAACTGGCCAGCCTGTTCACTCCCAGCCGTTGTCCCACCTGATAAAAGTAGACATCGCAGGATTCTGAAAGCGCCCGATTCAAATTCACGGCACCATGACCGCTGTGTTTCCAGCAGCGATATGTCCGGTTACCCAATTTATAAAATCCCGGACAATAAATAACAGTCTCCGGGGTAATAACCCCTTCAGCCAGCCCGGCAACCGCAGTGACCAGTTTATACGTGGAACCTGGTGGATACTGCCCCTGAACGACTTTATTAAGCAGGGGATGATCGGGGTTTTCCAGTAACGCCTTCCAATTCTTATGGGAGATACCGCCAATAAATTTATCGAGTTCAAGCACAGGAGAACTGGCCAGCATGAGCAGGCGTCCTGAATTTACATCAATGGCGACAACTGCCCCGGATTTTCCTTCTTCTGTCATGATATCTTCTGCAGCTTTCTGCATATCAATATCAAGGGTCAACTGCAGGTCATTGCCCGGTAGTGGTTCAATACCCTTTAAATTCCGCTGTTCAAAACCAAGGGCGTTGACCTCCATATAATGTCGGCCCTTTTCACCCCGAAGATCTTTCTCCCGGAGACGCTCAAGCCCCATTTTGCCGATCATATCACCGCCCCGGTATACTCCGGGCTCAGACTTTTTCAGCTCTTTCTTGTTAATTTCACCTAGATAGCCAATAACATGCGAAGCAACATTGCCGTAATGATAGACTCGAAGCGGCATCACTTCTATTTTGATGCCTGGCAGTTCCATACGGTTATTTTCGATATAGGCTACTTTCTCCCAGTCAATATCCTCGGCAAGACGGATAGGGTAATGACCAGGAGTTCCCGCCATTTTGCGGACCCGCTCCAGTAACTCAGAGACATTCACGTCAAGAATCCGGGCCATTCTTTTGATCAGTTCTTCATCAAGACTATTTCGTTCACGCTCCCAGACAACATTGAATGACGGACGGTTAGTGACAATCTCCCTCCCTTTACTGTCCAGAATATTCCCCCGGGGTGCGGCAATCTCGAGAAAACGAACCCGGTTATTGTCCGCAAGATTTTTATATTCGGCACCACGTTGAATCTGAAGATACCAGAGCCGGGAAATAAGAATGGCAAAAAAGAAAATCAGAATGACGGAAGAAAACATTGCCCGACGCTTAAAAAAATCAAGCTCACCGTCTTCCCTGTGGGTGAGCTTAGTCTTCGCCGCATCACGTCGGCGGTCAATGTCTTCAAGCGGTTTAGCTTTGCTCCGCCTTCTGTTGCCTTTTTTCCTCTGAATAACGCCCATTCTCCACCTACCGGAATTGGTTTCCCGAGCGGGACCGGAGAATTTTAAGCGTTGCAAACTTGCCCAGAAGATGGTGGCTCAAGAATTCAAACAACCGGAACAACGGAAAAGAAAAAAGAACAATCAAGCCGGCCCTGATCAGCATAAGCGGCCAGGACCAGGGGATCAGGACACCGGGAATGACGAAATTAAGGACTTCAAAAACAAGCCAGTGCACCACAAGAAAACTGACCGCAATAAGGGGAATCTGATAGAGTGATTCCCGAACCGGCATTTTAGCCGAAATAAATTTCAGCAAAAGGTACCCACCATAACAAATAGCTGGATACATGCCGATAACTGTTCCGGAAAAAACGTCAAGCACACAACTCAAAGGCAAAAGAATAACCAACCCTCGAAGCAGATCAATCCGATAGGCCAGATAGGCGATCATAATGTAGTATAAATCAGGAGCGGCGGCCCAGGTTGGCGTGAGCATAAACACAGTTGTCTGGAGGACAATAAGAATCAGACCCAAAAAGACAAACCCGACAATCAACATTATTACTCAACAACCTGTTTTTCCTGCTCAATAACAAGCAAATCTTCCAGAGTTTTAAAATCAACGGCCGGTGTCACCTCGATATCAAGAAACATGCCGCGTCTTTTCTTCTCTACCTTTGTAACTATGCCCACCGGCACACCTGTTGGAAACAACCCACCATACCCTGCGGTAACCACATGATCACCTTCGGCTACTTTTTCCGTTTTTAAAACATACTCAAGCCGATACGTAGTTTCGCCGGTTCCTTTGAGAATCCCCCTGACACGTGATTCCTGCAACAGAACATCGAGGGCAGATGAAGGCGCGATAGAAAGCAGGACTTTGGCAAAATGGGGGGAAGTTGAAAAGATCTGGCCGACTATACCGTCCCCGGTCACGACAGGCATCCCTTTAAGCACCCCGTCATTGCCCCCACGGTCAATAACTACACTTCGGAACCAGAGTGATGGATCCTTGCCGACTATCTGGGCAGCAACAGTAGGCAGATCTATGGCATTTTTAAAATCCAACAGCTTTCTGAGACGCGCATTGGTGGCAACCGCCTCACGATTCTGGTAGGCGATGGACCGGTATTTCTGCAACTCTTTTAAAAGATCATTCTTCTCGTCCCTCACAGACAGAAGGTCAATATAGTCTTTTTTCAAAGATTGGATGGAGCCCGTGGTCCGTGCAACAAATTTTTGCACAGGCCCCGCTGTTTCAAACAACAGTTTATGCATGGGCCCATTTTCCTGATTACCAAAAATAAAAACCAGAAAAACCAGCGCCACAGTCAGGACGACTCCGCCAAGTAAAACAAGACGGAAAGTCCTGTTACGGCTTCCCCGTTTCCGAGCAGTTTTCTTTCTCATCAGTCTAGAAGGATATCTGCAGAAAGCAGATAGTTAAAACAAATAATTCCCCAAAATTAGTCAATGGCGATTTCCCTGAGAATATCAAAATTATCAAGGGCCTGCCCCGATCCCAACACCACAGAAGATAACGGATCATCGGCAACAATAATAGGCATGCCGGTTTCAGCCATCAACAACTTATCCAGATTTTTCAGCAAAGCGCCACCACCGGTAAGCACTATCCCCTGGTCAACAATATCGGCTGACAACTCAGGCGGTGTGACCTCAAGCGCTACCCGGACCGCATCAATAATGACATCAACTTGCTCTGCTATGGCTGCCTGGATTTCCAGAGAAGTAATGGACAAGGTCTTAGGCACTCCGGAAACAAGATCACGCCCCTTGATATCCATGGTCTCAAAAGGCTCCTCCGGCATGACGTTGCCAATGGTGGTTTTGATGACTTCTGCTGTTCGCTCACCAATGGCCAAATTATGCTTGCGTTTAATATATTGAAGAATTGCCTCATCCATTTTATCACCGGCCACCCGGACAGATTTTGCGTAAACAATACCTGCCAGTGAAATAACCGCAACTTCCGTTGTCCCGCCGCCCACGTCGACAATCATGTTTGCCGTGGGTTCGGTAATAGGCAGATCCGCGCCTATTGCCGCCGCCATTGGCTCTTCAATCAGGAAAACTTCCCGGGCTCCGGCCGACTCCGCAGACTCCCGAACGGCTCGCTTTTCGACCTGGGTTATGCCTGAGGGTACGGAAATAATAATGCGCGGATGAACAAGAGTACGCCGGTTATGTACCTTGTTGATAAAAAACCTGAGCATGGCTTCGGTTACTTCAAAATCTGCTATAACCCCATCCTTCATCGGCCGGATGGCCTCAATATTGCCTGGTGTTTTACCAAGCATTTCCTTGGCTTCCTGGCCAACAGCAAGAACGCGGCTGCCGCGAAGATCCCGGCGGACGGCAACCACCGAGGGTTCGCGCAGAACAATGCCCTTGCCTTTAACATATAAAACAGTATTGGCAGTACCCAAATCGACAGCCAGGTCATTGGACATCCAGCCAAAAAGAAAATTAAACGGAGAAAACATCCGATATCACCTGTTATTAAAAAACTCGTTCACAATAAAAAAAAACTCACTCTGAGCTGCTGACAGGCATGTTGCCCCTGACAGAGAACAATGGAAATCATGCAATATGCGCTCAACCTGATATTGTACCAAGAGGACTCAAAACTGGCAACTTAATAGAAGTTAACAGCGCTGAAAAAACAATCCTCTTGACAGCAAGACGTAAACCGTGGTAATTCAGCGCACACAAAATGTGGAGGGGGTATAGCTCAGCTGGGAGAGCGCTTGAATGGCATTCAAGAGGTCAGCGGTTCGATCCCGCTTACCTCCACCAATAGAGATAGATCAGGGATAACTTACAATAAGTTATCCCTTTTTTATTGCCCTGAAGCCTTAGAAAAACTGCCACACCTCAAGAAGACCGGGGGGGGGGATGAGCGCCGGATCAACAAAAAAGCAATCAATCCTGTGTTTTTTTCATGGCAGCGTTGATTGACAACGCATAGGGATGATGCTTTCGCAAAAACAGAGGCATATTGTTTCGCGCCTGCCTGGCCTGCTCCATGGAGTCATATGTTCCATAAAAAACAAACAGCGTGGGAGGCGAAGTCTTTTTGGTCAGGATATAAAGATAGTTCTTAATGGCGACATACTCATCCTGAGCCAGCACTCGTTTTATATTTGGTGCGGCCTGTTCCGAGGCAAGCATCATCATCTGCACTGTGTACCTGTTATGATAGGCATTGGCCAGCCACTTGGCACTTGCCCTTTTTCTCTCCTGAAAAATCTTTTCCCCCAGGGGACTCACCCGGATAGTACTTTGCTGCACAGACTTAGATTTCACGGATGGCCGGGGGTGAGGTGCAGG
>JALXCX010000140.1 GCA_026990725.1 Desulfobulbaceae bacterium | reverse complement strand
CCCGGGGGGTTATCAGGTCATACGCTCCAGGACCGGTACCCACCACGACCAGCGTCCCGGTTTGTTGTTGTGTATTCTGCATTCTATTAAAATAATATTTACTTGAAAATGGAGTTCAAAACTCCAGATATTGCATCACTTTTATCGATCGTTGTGGCTGTGACCCAAAATCTGGTCCAGCCATGCTGGTTACTTGACTGAAATACTTACAGAAAAAAACAGCTCCGGATTATCCTTTTTCATTCACAAAGATGCTCTTTCCAGGGATTCTCTTTTTCCGCAATGGCCACGGTGACATTTTTCCACTTCATTTTTTCCACCAGTAACCTGCCGCCACCTGCAGCAAGCACTGCTGCGGGCTCGGCAACTCCTTTGGCACCTGTTGCTTTGAGTACGGCTGTCGAAGTAGAAACCCCCTCTACACCGTTGAGCTGATCCCGGTGAAAAAAATCTATGGGCAGGTCGTGCTGTTCTGCAAACGCAAGCAGTCCGACCTCATCGCTTTTCAGGTCAATGGAAGCAAGGCCTGCTATCGATGCCAAAGCAAGGCTGTGGCTGGCACAGGCCTCTGTCAGCGCCTGTTCAATTTCCGCGGCCGGAGTATTGCGGTTGCAGCCTATTCCCGCAACTAGTGTTTTGGGATGCAACACGGTACCGGAAATGTCTTTTTTTGTGGAACAGGTGATAACAATATCTGCCTGCCCTTCTTCTATCCGGCAAATATCTGCGGGCAACGGGGGAAGAGGATACACAGAATAAACAGTAATCTTACCCCTGTACACCAACCGGCCCATGACCCGGGTAAAGGCGGATTTATCGGCCACGCTCAGGCCAAGCCCCTGTGCCCAGAGATCAAGAGCTGTATGACCAAGCACGTCTGAAGCCGTTGTAATCACGGCCTGACCACCTGTAATGGCTGCCACTCTGGAGGCAAGGGCATTGCCCCCGCCAATATGGCCTGAAAGCAAAGATATGACAAATCTGCCCAGCTCATCAGCAACAACGACTGACGGATCTTGGCGTTTATCCTCAAGAAGCGGTCCTATCATCCGTACCACAATGCCGGTGGCCATAATACAGATAAGATGGTCAAATTCCTGCCAGCAACGCTCCATACATTGCCGTAATCTGCCCCGGCAGGAGATGGCCTCTGCTCCGGGCAGGGCATGTACGATCTTTTCGGCAAGCTGGCCTCCACCGCTGGTCAGATAAAGAAGAACTGTTTTTTCCGCCACCTGCTTCATGGGATAAACAGGCAGCTATTTGCCAAGCATCCCTTCTTTCAAATCATCATCAACCGGGTCGTTGCCAAACCAGATAGCAAAGAGCACTTTTTTAAAATCAAGGCCGCTGATGACCCCAAGGGATGAACCGTTTTTTACAACACCAACGCCATGACCGGGCTGCCAGGAAATATCGAAAATATCATTTTCCTTAGCCCCGTCGGCAAACATGGCAATAAACGAAGCAATGGCCTGTCGCATTTCCTCCTGTGCCGCCGGGGCAGTGAGCGCAAATCCCTCTTTCCAGCCGTTTTGCAGTTTGTCGGCGCTGATGTTGTCATGAATAAAATGCATCCGCACCATCATGGGCGCATCCGCATTGATTATTTCTGTTGCATCACTGGACGGTGATTCGAGATACAGACCACCTGCGTAAATTTTAAAAAAGAACTTGGTCCGCAAACCGGCCCCGTTTAAATGCAATGTTTTTCCGGCCAGTTCAATGGTGTCTGGGAGCTGCACAGCACCGATTTCCCTGGCCGCTGCCGGAAAATCGAAAAAGACCAGAAACATCAATGAAAAAACAAATATTGATTTCAGCATGATTTTCATGATTCCTTTCTCCTATATTCATGGCTAAATCCAGCATCATACAGCCTGGAGGCAGCCGTGCTCTCATCGGCCAGGGCCCTGCCCACCAGGATCATGGCCGTTTTTCGGATGGCAGAACCAGCAATCTTGCCGCCAATATCTGCAAGTGTTCCCCGGACAACCTGCTGATCGGGCCAGGAGGCTTTTG
>JALXCX010000139.1 GCA_026990725.1 Desulfobulbaceae bacterium | reverse complement strand
AGTTTTGTCATGGATAAAAAGGCATACAAACCAAAAATTATCCTAGCCTTTACCATTTCCAGCATTTTCTCTCTCCTTGACCGGAATACCTGCCTAAACTTTTGTTTTAATTAACACAACATGCAGCAGCTGCCCGGAAAAACAAAAGTTTTGTTCCTGGTGAACAATTCTCCGGTTGAAGCTGCAGCGGAATCCTTCTTTCAGAGGTTTCTCCTTTGGCGAATAAACCAACAACTATTCCTGAAGACCAACTATCTTCTCTTGCCCTGTTCGTCAACCGATGACTCTACGACACCAGGCTCAACCCGTTATCAAGCAGCTCATGTACTTGAGCGTTGGGAGACTTTTCAAGCCCTTTTATTACGTTACACATCTGCCGCGTTGAAACGTAATAGAGATTACCTGCAAAACGTCCGGTGTATTCCTCAAGATTTCCATACAGCTCATCAAGCCCCCCCTGACTGAAAAAATAATCCATATTATTTTCCTGTGTCCCATGGGTATGTAATTTGACAAAAAGCACGTCTGGTCTTTTCTGAACATGAATACGCTGATCAATCCATAATTTCGTTCTATGATACGATGCAGGAGCATCAAAGGCCAGACAGCTGTTTTCTATACGTGGAAGGAGACCATATTTTCGGGACCGAAAGTTAAAAGTCAGTGGCCCCTGTACACAAAGGAGGCCCTGCGTCTGACTCACTCCGCTGCAGGCAGCCACACCTGTATCATGTGATTTTGGCGATTCCGGAGCATCAACAGCATAATAAATACTGTTTATTGTACTTGTCTGGGTAATATCCGGTGCGGATGGCATGGTAAAATCGGCATAACAACCTGTATCCAGCAGCACATCTATCTCATTATTAACACCACACCAGCGGCCGTCAGGTCGGGAATTATCCAAGGCCCAGTTACCGTGAATAAATCCGTATTGTATTTCCGAGGTTTTTTTATCTCGAGAGAGCAGGCCGTGTTCTTCAGATAACCGTTTTTTAAAATCCAGCAGAGTGCTGCGCAGATTTACCGCTGTATCATTGTCATGATGGAGATGAATTTCGACCTCACCAAATCCATTTCTACAGATGTCGGCCACCATCTCCAGAAGTTCGGGTTTATACTCTTCCTCCGGATAAAAAAAACAGTGTTGCGGGTGCCCCCCCCGACAATCAACATGATTTGCAGCAATCACAGGGTAATGTTCCACCCAGCGACTCACTCTCTTCAGCGCCTGGGAATCGTTAACTCGGTTCCAATAGGGTTCGTAATGATCGCAGAGAGTAAAAAGGATATGCAAGGGCCTTTTGGCAGACTGCCTGTATTTTCTTAATTGGCCAAGCCTGATCAAATAGCTCTTCAGCCAGAGGTCAACATTTCTTATCATGGGTAAATTTTGATCCTCTGTTCAATGAATTCTCATTGCACGGGTAGAATATTCTCTTCGATATAGGGTTTAAGCAGACCCGCCAGCAACACGGTTCCCCGGGCGTTGAGATGAATTGCATCCGAGGTATAATGAGAGTTCAGATAATAGCCCTTCTCTATAAATGATTCTGTTACATCGGCAAACTGCGCCCCAAGCTCTCTGCATTTCTGCTGTACCGCATGGTTAAAAGAACGAACATCCTTATTAATTGACTCCAGACTTCGCCTGGAAGGAGAATACTCTCTTCCACGGGGTAATAATGAGACAAAACACACCTCAATGTTGCGTGCCACAAGGGCGTTTATTATCTGCACTACCTCTTGGATAATCATTTCAAGATCGTTTCTTTTGCTTATATCATTGCCCCCCACGAAAAGAAGTACCTTCCTGGGATTTCCATCCAAAACGGTTTCTTCAAGTCTGGTTAATAGTGCACGGGTATTATCGTAGCCAATCCCCCGGTTTGCAACAGGCAAATCCGGCCATAATTCCTCTATCGGCAGACGATCAAACATCGAATCACCAACAAGAAGCACATCATTGCCATGCAATTTATTAAGAATACCAAAAAAAGCGACCCTGTCCTGCCAGTATGAATCAAAAAGGGTATAATCCTCCCATTGTTTGGGCGGGGATCGCCTCACATATTTATACCCCAAAAAGCTTAGCATCACGACATTAGCAATGAAAGAAAGTATAAAAACTGCTGACATTCTGGGCCCCAAAATCATTTCGCCGATTTACCAGTTTCTTTTGCAGCAAAAAAATCGACCATCAGCTTGTCAAGGACATCCTGGTATGCGGTTTTTTTCAAATGCAGTCCATCCTCTACGGCAAAACGATCTGCCAGATATCCCTGTTCGGAAGTATCTGCTAACGCTGCCTGCAGGTCAAGAATGCGTACTCCTTTAGCAGGCGCCATCTCACGAAGAACCTTATTAAAGGTATTAATAGATTTCATTTGATCTGGATTAATGGAGTTACGCTTTTTAGTGACAGGAACTGTAGTGGCAACGACAACATCGATGCCATTGTTTTTTAATTTTTCAACCCCTGCAAACAGTTTATTTACAGCTTCTTTGGTATCCCGTGGAAAATAGGCGGCACATTCCTTTATAACCACTACGTCCGGCTTCACAGATGAGGCAACAATGGATTCAACAAGAGGGGTCTTGTCAAATTCATAATACCCCCTGTAGCCCCAGAAAAAATCTTTCGCATGCTGTCTCTGGCTCAAATCCGGTAAATCCCAGGCATGGCCAATAGATGCCCCAAAGAGCACGACGTACTTTGACACATCCCGCGGGACAGCCGTCAACTGGATTCCTCTGTATCGCAACCTGCCTAATACATCCTTGCGACGAATAGAAATGGTGTATTTCCGGCCGTTGCTCAAGCCTTTTATTTCCGCAAATTTACTGTCATGGGGCATGACCGCTGTTTGGGTCACGCCTGCTCCTTTGACAACAACCACACAATCCCTATTTGCCCAATCTGTTGTATTAACAATCTTTAATCCTTTATCCATCGGAACTGCTTCAAATTCATAAGGCATATCTTTTCTCATGAAGACACCACCAACGATACCAGCAGCAATAAAAAACAAAAATAAGAGTAAAATAACAGTTGTCTTCTTCATTGCATTCACCTTAAAAGTATCACCTTTCTTTAGTAAAAAACGGAACTTTATCTATTCAGGGGGCAAAAACGAAACTCTCGCAACAAACGGTCCAGTCGGCCCAGTGTTTTATCGAGGTTCAAATAATGACGGAATCGTGATTTGGCCCCGGCTCGTTTTATTCGTGGTTGAGCAGGGTCTACCTCCCAGGGGTGCAGATAAAAAACAAACGGTTCTTTATCCCGCTTATTAATCCACTTCAGGGCCTTACTGGTAAACCAGTAGGGAAAAAGTCGAAAATACCCCCCTCCGGCAATCGGTAGATTTATACCGGGCAGTTGAACGGTAGAAATAGGATACTCAACCATCTGCCCATGTTCCAGGGTATAGGAAAAACGAGGGGCATCAGGGATTCCATAATTATCATGGTGAACCGGAAAAATTGAAGAATCGTAACGAAACCCTAATTCCGCCAGAATATCCAGAGCCCAGAGCGATTCTTTAGTAATTGAATAACTCGGGGCCCTGTATCCCAAGACAGATTTGTTTATGATGTTCTCAAGAATATCCTTTGCCTGTTGAGTATCCTTCCGGAATTCATCGGGAGTAAGATCATAGATTTTTCGGTGCCAGTAACTATGACACCCTATATCATGCCCCTGACGGTCAATTTCCATAACCAGATCCGGGTATCGCTCCGCAATCCATCCCACAATAAAAAAAGTAGCCTTTACTCTATAGCGGGAAAAAAGATCCAGAATGGTTGATGTATTTGCGACCACCCGACACTCATATTTGTCCCAGTCTGCAGGAGAAATGTTTTTTTCAAAAGCAGCGACCTGAAAATAATCTTCAACATCCACAGAAAGAAAATTTGTAATAGCCACTGTCATATTTTATTTATTCCAGACTGGTTATGGTTTCTCAATAAAAACTCGCCAACAATACTCGATCAGAGTCTACAACTTATCGAGTATTCTTTTGGAAAAATTCACCATTTTCTCATCTTCAGCGGGTTCGATCTTCTCTATCCCCTCTTCCCGGGTCATGACGCCTTCCCGCACCATATTAGCTATTTCCCAGACATAGGGATGATAATTATACCGCTTACGGTGAATCTGGTTGGCATAGGCATTGAGCAGACAGTTGGAAGAATTGGGATCGGTATCGTCGGGTTTTTCCCAGCCGAACTGTTTGATCCGCTCCACAATCTTTTCTTCGTCATAGGACAGGAAGGCAAGGGGATGCACATTCCAGGGGAATTTTTCCGTGCGGCCAAACTGCCTCTCCGTCACAAAAAAGGGCAGGATGGTATCCCCTGCTATCTCGACAAGCGGCTGCAGGGTCGCTTTCTGGGCATTGCGCATCAAAGAGGCGTTAGTACGCATCACTGAGGCCTGCACAGGGGCCTGCCCCGGCGACCAGCCATAGCCGATAAAAGGAATTTCCTTTTCCAGGGCTGTGCGGAGAACTATCCCTTTGACAAAGCTGATGCAGCTGGTGCAGATGGTGGATGCCCGCTCAAGTGTTTTTGCCGAATACAACTCCCGCCCGGCCGCGGTGGAAAAGATCCTGCGCAGCATCTTGCGGGCAGGTCGGACGATCATCAGGTCCACCCCGAGCGCTCCGCAGACCATGCGGATATTTTCCTCGGCCCGGGGCGAGATAAAGGTATTATCAAGAGTCAGGGCCAATACCCGCAGTCCATAACGGTTCACCAGAACATCCAGGGTATAGGTGGAATCCTTGCCACCGCTGTAGGCAACGATTACATCATAGGTATCTGTTTTTTTATGCTGTTTGAGTAAATCAAGAAATTTCTGCTCGTATTTTTTTTTCTTTGCCAGGTTGGCCTTATGCCCGCGATAACGCTGACAGTAAGTGCACTCGCCCTTGTCGTCAAAAGAAATACCCGGAAAGGTACTGGGCAGTATACAGCGAGAGCATAAACGATACTCGGTTGATTTCTGGTTCACTTTGCGCCTCCATTTCGGGCGATAATGCCTCGGATATCTCCATTCTCATCCACAAGAGGGCTCACCTCGGTATATGAATATTTCTTTTTCATGCGTTTTATCATTGCCTCCCCCTGCCCCAGACCGACTTCAAATGCCAGCCGGCCGGACTCTTTCAGGTAGTGTGGCGCCTCTTTAATGAGACGATGAAGAATTTTGATCCCAAAGGCGCCGCCGTCAAAGGCCAGAGATGGCTCATGACCGTGAATTTCACGGTCCATTTCGCCGACCCTGGCCGTTGAAATATAGGGAGGATTGCAGGTGATAAGGTCCATCTTTCCTATGACATCCTGATCATCAAAGGCAGCAAACAGATCACCGGCAAAACCTTGCACCGACTTTCAATACCGTGCAATGCAACGTTTCTTTCGGCAAGGGCAACGGCATCATCAGAAAGATCGGCGGCAAACACATGGCAGGCGGGGCAATGCAGCGCCATGGCAACAGCAAGGTTACCGGCGCCGGTGCAGACATCCATCACCATGGGATGTTCGACCGCTCGTTCAATTTTTTCAAGCTGCCGCACCGCCGCCCGACCCAGGATCTCTGTTTCCCTGCGGGGAATAAGCGCCTGGGCGGTTGTCAACAACTCGACCCCCATGAATTGCTGTCTGCCGGTGATATGGGCAAGGGGGGTGCCGGCAACACGTCGTCTGACCATAGCCCGCAGTTCGCCCTGTTGCCGCCGGTCCAGTGCGGGTAATTGCCGCCCCACGGCCCCGGTTGCCGAAGTCGGTTCACCCGCCGCCGCAAGCCACAGGGCCGCAAGGGTGGTCTCTGCTGTTTCTTCCGGTTTATCGGGCAGAAAATCGATATCGGTATCAAGAACAGTCAGTAATTCCCTGGAGAGATTCCCGTCCATAGTTAATCGTCCTCGCTATAATGCTCTGCAAGCAATGCCTTGATATCAACCTTCCCGTTTGCGGTCCTGGGAAATGCTTCCAGGCAAAAAACATCGCGGGGCACCATGAAATTTTCCAGTCGGGATAGACAGATCTTTTTTATTCGTCGATCGGTCAATGGGCATTCTTTGTCGACAAGGACAAAGGCGCAGACAGCCTGGCCAAAATGCGGATCATCCACGCCGGTAACCACGGCTTGCTGTATTCCGTCAATGCCATACAGGGTTTGTTCCACCTCTACCGGACTGACCTTTTCGCCCCGTGTTTTGATGATATCATCACTGCGGCCCGCGAAGTAAAGAAACCCGTCCTCGTCCAGCCGAAACCAGTCACCGGTGCAAAGTACCCGTTCTCCAGGAAGCGGCCCCGGTTGCAGGACTTTTGCCGTTAATTCCGGTTTATTCCAGTAACCGGCCATGACATGCGGCCCGCGCACATAAAGAATGCCGTCGCTGCCGGGGCGAACCCGTTCGCCTGCCGGTGTCCTTAAAAAGACCTCTGTTCCCGGGATGGGCTGGCCAACCGATGCGGGTTTTTCGTCGACCAGTTCCGGATCGAGAAAAGAAACCCTTTTACATTCGGTCAAGCCGTACATCTTATAAATGAGCGCATTGGGAAAAATTTCATGCAAAGAGGGGATAAATTCCGCACTCAGGGCCGCCGCCGTGTTGGTCACCCGGGTCACCTGCGGAAAGAGAAGCTTTTTCCGCTTATGCCCGGCAATCATCGTGGAAAAAATCGTCGGCACCCCGGGAAACACCGTTACCTTCTGCGTGCGCATGACCTGGTAGATCCTGCCCGGAAAGGTAAACGACCGCTCGACAATAAGCGTCGCCCCAAGCTTCATTGCCATGAGGAGCTGGTAGAGGCCGTAATCAAAGGCAAGGGGAAGCGCCAGGAGAATCCTGTCAGCTTCCGAAATCCGGAGATATTCGATCAGGCTCCAGGCGGCAAACACCATGGCCTGATGGGTCTGCATAACACCCTTGGGGTGTCCGGTGCTGCCGGAGGTATAAATAAGAGCGGCCAGATCGTTTGGGATAATAAATGCAGGCGCATCCAAGGGAATGCTTTCCCGAACCACGCTGTCAAAA
>JALXCX010000138.1 GCA_026990725.1 Desulfobulbaceae bacterium | reverse complement strand
ATCAGGACCGGCAATACCGGATGCTGAAACAACAGTTTGCCCAGTTTCAGCCAGTTCATTAATAAGCATTGTTTTGCACTCTATTTTGTCAAAACCCTCCACCACTATATTACAATCAGAAAAAAGGGTTGCAGCCTCGCCAGGTTTTATTCTCATGTCAATGGATTCTACTTTAATTATCGGAGAAATTGCCTGAAGATTTTTTGCAAGGCTCTCTGTTTTTTTGCAGCCGATCTGATCAACTGTATAAAACTGTCGATTAAGATTTACAGCTTCAACAGTATCAAAATCAATGATTTTGAGTTCCCCTACCCCGGCCTGAATCAGGTGTCTGGCAACATTTGAGCCAATGCCGCCAAGACCGGCAATGCCGACCTTCATTACACAAGCTCCCAATCCTTAAATACGGGTTGGTAGCCGCTCTGGATTATCATCTCCGCGACTTCATCAACGCTGCGTTCATCCGTTATCTCAAACTGAGGAGTGGCATCATCGTGCTGTGAGGCATAACCGCCAACATCGGTTTTGGAGCCTGCAGAGAAACGGGTTGCCCCCAGATGAATAAGCCTGTCCCTGAAGGCCGCAGACTCACGGGTTGAAACCGTCAGCCCCAGCCTTGGCATGAAAAGCCGCCACGCCAACATGCACTGGACAAATCCTGTATCATTTAAAATATTACGGGGTAATATTCCGCCCTTGGCCTTGGTCATGCGTGGGAGAGAGAGAGAAATTTCAACATCAGGAAATTCATGTTCGAGATATTTTGCATGAATACCGGCAAGAAAGGCCTCAGATTTCGGTTCACCAAGACCAAATAACGTACCTATATTTATTGCCCGGAATCCGGCACGTGCACCACGTTCAGGGGTCAATAACCTGTAGCCATAATCAGATTTTCTTCCTTTGGGATGTACTTCACTGTATATATTTTTATCATACACCTCCTGATAGACGGTCAACGAATCAGCACCGGCCCTGACTAGAGTGCGGTAGTCTGGCTCATCCATGGGAAAAATTTCCAGGGCAATGGAGGAAAAATGATTCTTCAAAACCCCTACAGCATCAACAAGGTAGGACATAGGTGTTTTGGCAGGAGCCTCGCCGGTAAGCACCAGGATATGGCGTATCCCGGTAGCGGCAATGACAGCGGCCTCCTGCTCTATTTCTTCAAGCGTGAGTTTGGTTCGTTTAAAATTAACCGCAGCACTGAACCCGCAATAGGTACAGTAATTTGTGCAGTAGTCAGCAATATACATTGGAGCGTACAGGCCAATTGTTCGGCCAAAATACTGGTGGGTTATCCGGCTGGCCTTCTGCGCCATCTCTTCAAGATAGTTGGCTGCAGGAGCTGACAGCAGATGAAGAAGATCACGGCGACCCAAATTATTTTTAGCAAGTGAATTTTCGACATCATCCGGAGTTACTTGCTGAAAATACTCTGCAAAATCAAAATCTTCAAGCTCATAAATGTGGTCTAGAAACGACACGTTAATCCTCTCCCAAAAAACCGGTCAAAGGTGAAGAGGCATCGGCATACGACTTTTTTTCTGCCAGATCAGCTAGAAAAGCCATGCGCCCTGCCCGGACGGCAAGAGCAAAAGATTTTCCAGCCAGGACCGGATCATGACTGGTGGCAATTGCTGTATTTACCAACACGCCGTCAGCCCCCATTTCCATCGCCTCGGCAGCTTGTGAGGGTCTGCCGATTCCTGCATCAACAATGACCGGAATTTTGCTCATCTCAATCATCATTTTAATCATGGGCTTCATTTCAAGACCCCGGTTCGTGCCAATGGGTGCCCCAAGAGGCATGACAGCAGCCGCGCCGGCATCAAAGAGTTGTTTGCTCACTGTGATATCAGGCATCATGTACGGAAGGACAATAAACCCATCTTTTGCCAGTATCTCTGTAGCCTTAAGGGTTTCAACATTATGAGGGAGCAGGTAGGTCATGTCGGTAATGACTTCAATTTTGATGAAATCCCCGCAGCCGGCTTCACGGGCTATGCGGGCAATACGAACCGCTTCATCTGCTGTTCGAGCCCCGGAAGTGT
>JALXCX010000137.1 GCA_026990725.1 Desulfobulbaceae bacterium | reverse complement strand
AGATAACAACATCTACAACACGTGCTGTTCTTCTTGGTGCCGGCAGCTATTCACATTTTATTCCCGAAATTGTTCCCAGTCTGATTCACCGGTCTGAATTTTTAACAGCCTACACCCCTTATCAGCCAGAAATGTCGCAGGGTACTTTGCAGGGGATTTTTGAGTATCAGACGCTCACTGCCCGTCTGTTGGGCATGGAGGTGGCAAATGCTTCAATGTATGATGGGGGCTCAGCCCTTGCCGAAGCTGTGTTGATGTCGCTTCGCATTCAGCGCAAAAAAAAGACAGTGGTGCTGTCAAAAAATATCCATCCTCATTACCGGGCCGTTGTGCGTAGTTATTTGCAGGCGAGTCCTTTTGATATTGTAGAACTTGCCATAGGACAGGACGGCCGTACCGATTTTTCGACATTGCAGGATCTGGAAGATGTGGCCGCGGTAGCTGTGCAGTCGCCAAATTTTTTTGGCATTATTGAAGACCTTGAAACGGCCGCTGAAATAATTCATGCCAGGGATGCGTTGTTTATCACCTGCTTTACCGAACCTTTTGCCTATGGCCTCTATAAGAATCCGGGTGAATGCGGAGCAGATATTGTCTGTGGCGAGGGGCAGAGCTTTGGCATGGCCCAATCCTTTGGTGGTCCAGGTCTTGGTATGTTTGCCTGCAGGAGTAAACTGCAGCGAAATCTCCCGGGGCGCCTTGTCGGTCAGACCGTTGATCTGGATGGAAAACGTGGCTATGTCCTGACCCTGTCAACTCGTGAGCAGCATATACGAAGGGAAAAAGCGACCTCAAATATCTGTTCCAATCAGGGAATTTGTGCGATGACCGCTGGTGCCTACATGGCAACCCTTGGCGGTATCGGCTTAAGAGATGTTGCAAAATTAAATTTTGATAAGGCAGCCTATCTTAAAAACCAGCTCTGTCAGGCAGGTGCAGAACCTCTTTTTGAGACACCTGTTTTTAATGAATTTGTCCTGCGTTTTTCTGAGGATTTTGCGCCCACCCGAGATCGTCTTCTTGAAAAGGGCATAATAGCAGGCCTTGATCTTGGCCGTTTTTATCCAGAGTACAAAGGGAATTATCTTTTTTGCGTAACAGAAACAGCCTCAAAAGAAGTGTTGGATGATGTTGTTTGGGAGGTAGAAAAATGACCTGCGGGCCAGGAACAAGCGGTCTTATATTAGAAGAACCTCTGCTCTGGGAAAAAGGGAAACAGGGGCGTACGGCATTCAGCAGCCCTACGCGTGATGTTCCGGAAGCAGAAGTGGACAGCTCGCTGGCAGGAGCCGGTCCTGATTTTCCTGATCTTGGAGAGATTGACGTTGTCAGGCATTATACCCGTTTGTCCACCTGGAACTTCGGGGTGGACACCGGTATGTACCCTCTGGGGTCGTGTACCATGAAATATAATCCAAAGATTAACGAAAAACTTGCCGTATCGCCTGGTCTTGCCAGTTGCCATCCCCTGCTGGATGACACGCTTACGCAAGGGGCTCTGCAGATACTTTTTGAGCTTCAGAATTATCTTGCAAACATAACAGGAATGGACGCTGTTTCTTTGCAGCCTGCTGCCGGGGCTCAGGGTGAGTTGTCCGGGATGCTTATTTTTGCCGCCTATTTTTCCAGTCTGGCTGAAAAACGCACAAAAATTCTTATTCCTGATACGGCCCATGGCACGAATCCTGCCAGTGCAGCTCTGTGCGGTTTTAAACCGGTTTCCCTGCAGTCAGGTCCTGACGGCACCCTTGATATTGCGGTGGTCAGGGAGTTAATGGACGAGGAAACTGCCGGGATCATGCTGACAAATCCCAATACTCTTGGCCTGTTTGAAGAGTCTATTCGTGAAGTCGCCTCTGTTGTTCACGATCGAGGCGGGCTTGTCTACGGTGACGGAGCCAACATGAACGCTGTTATGGGCGTGGTTGATTTCAAGCGGTGCGGAGTTGATGTGATGCATCTTAATCTGCATAAGACCTTTTCCACCCCCCATGGCGGCGGCGGGCCGGGAGCCGGACCCATCTGTGTGGTGAATAAACTGGAAAAATTTTTACC
>JALXCX010000136.1 GCA_026990725.1 Desulfobulbaceae bacterium | reverse complement strand
CCCAAGGATGGGGATTGGTTCTGGGTAAAATACAGCCCAAAAGGTGAGCCTTTAAAAGCCGGGAAGCCCAAAGGATGTATCGGCTGTCATGGTACCAGATCAACCAATGATTTTGTTCTTGTCCATGAATTCAAGTAAACCCGGCGTCTACTTTCAAGGGCAAACAATATGTATCTCATCCATCCCTTCATGCAGTTGTCAGCAACACTGCTTGCACTGTATGTCCTGAAACTTGGAGTCGCCCGATTCCGGCGGCTCCATTTACAGCAGGCAACAACCTTTAACTGGAAAAGGCACGTCTTGCTTGGCAAGACCGCCACCGGGTTATGGTTTTTCGGATTACTGCTGGGACTGGCAACGGTCAGGGTGAGCTGGCATGGCCTCTTGATTACCGGAGCCCATGGAGTGCACGGTCTGTATATTCTACCGATACTCTGCATAGGTGTCTTTACAGGCCTTTATATGGACAAGAAAAAAAAACAGCGCCTGCTTCTCCCGCTTATCCATGCCGGTGCCAACCTACTTGTTCTTGCCATGGCCTTCTTGCAGGCAGCAAGCGGCTGGCAGGTTTATAATGCTTTTGTTCTTGGAAACTAACCAACAGGGGAGAACCACATTGGTTAATCACAACAAACCGTAAATTGTGGTACTGCGACAGAGGAGAAAAGAATAGACGGCCAAGAGGCACAAGACATCAACAAACCTATAACAGATAAAAAACAGCGTTTAAAAACTCTATTCATGATACATTAGTATCCTATACTAAAAAGAATGGAGAATGCCGGTTTGATAAAGCAAAAAGAACACGATGCTGCTGAATGGCTGGAGCTTTATGGTGATGCGTTGTATCGATTTGCGTTGCTCCGTGTACAAGACTCATTTACTGCTGAAGACCTGGTTCAGGAGACTTTACTTGCGGCCTACAAGTCTTATGATAATTTTGCTGGAAAATCGACGATTAAAACTTGGCTGACAGGCATACTCAAACATAAAATACTTGATTACTACAGAAAATCAACTCCCGAACATGGAGATGAAAATCTGGATGATTTTGCAGACAGCCTGGATTCATTATTTGATACCAGGGAAAAGTGGAAGATTAAACCCGGCAACTGGGGAGGAGACCCCAAAAATGTTTATCAGCACAAAGAATTGCTGGCCGTTATTTTTTCCTGCATGAAAGATATGCCGCCCAGACTCTCGCTGGCATATCGCATGCGTGAAATGGAGGGGGCGACAACAAAAGAAATTTGCAGCAGATTTCAAACTCGGGAAAACAACTGCTGGGTCATGTTACACAGAGCCCGTATGCTGCTCAGGAGATGTCTTGAGATTAACTGGTTTAGTCAGGGGCAAAAGAGGTCGTAATGCGTCACTGGATTTTCAGCTGCAAACAGATTTCCCGCCTTATTTCCGAATCGATGGACCGGAGGCTTCCGCTTTCTACCCGGATGGGAATCAGGTTTCACCTGATGATGTGTACCCTGTGCAGGCGATACCGAAAACAATTGCTCTTCATCAGATCTCTTCTGCAAACAAACAAAACAGATGAAGAATTTTTCTGCCAGTCACTTCCCGATGATGCCAGAAAACGCATTGCCAAGAAACTTTCCGACAACAAAGAAAAATAATCTTTTTCACCAGACTACTTCGCTACAACGCATAAAACTGCTTCCCCTCCTGTCTTCCCTCACCCGCCCGCTGATCCTTCCAAATACCTCCGGGACGCAACTTTAAAAGAAGATTGATAAAGACCGTATCCGCTGACAAAAAAGAAAAGTGAAATACAGAGCTTACCAACAGAAGAAAGAAAAAACTCAATCCCCCCCCCAACTGTTTCCAAGAATACTTGTAAACCAGGGATTGCTCGAGGGGAAGAGAAAGAGATGGTGTAAAATCAGCAGGACAACTGCCACGCCTTTCACATGGGGGGACTGTTGCCTGCCAAAAATGATTTCAGGAGAATTATCCTGCATACAAAGGTTTCCCGCAAACGCCGGGAATCCTCCGAATCATCGAAAATCCTACAGCTCTGTCCAATATTCATCGGGCATTTCCTGAGC
>JALXCX010000135.1 GCA_026990725.1 Desulfobulbaceae bacterium | reverse complement strand
ATCGAGCGCCCGGTAACAGCGCGTAGTTTACGTAAAGAAGGGAGTTTTTCACCAGCCCGATATTCACCTTCCTGAATCTGTCGCTCGAATTTATTGGCCAGTATCAAGTATTGATATTCCATGTCGTTACCGCTAGCACCCACCATCTGTTATGGTCTTTTTTTCTCTATTCTGTATCTGTTCCTATCTAACAGCTCAATTATAATATGCAAAGAATAAAATAAGAGTCATGAAGAGCTCAACCAGAAGCGCGCAAGGAGAGAAAACCAAATGAAGGACCCAGGGAAGACGCAACGAATACTTTGGCTTTTCAGGCCGGAAGACAGCAGTAACCTGGAAACAGCAAAGATTGTTTTTTTTACAGGTTCTCAGGATAAAAAACGGATTGCCTTTTCCTGTATAAAAATACTCTTCTGGTACTCCATGGCCCTTACGGCAACCATTCTGCTATCCAGACTTCACTAAACAACCTGCCCGCCGCAAGCGCCCGGGGTTTCAAAAAATACGCTCCGGGCGACCGGGTATTCGACCCGGGAGAGGAACAATTAATCTGTGTCCATTAAAAGGGGCGATACACTTGAACAGAGGGGATGTGATGATAAGAATAAAAGATGCCATGCTACATAGACTTGAGCACGGTACATCCAGGATTCGACAACAGAGTTATTCAAATACTTTGTTCAATAGATTTTTCAATAGACTGGATGTACAACAAAAACCACTTGAAATTCTCAGTATCCACGAGAAGCTACCTCTGCTGACAAAATTGATTTCCAAGGCTCCTGAATCAAGCAGCATCACTCACATTCGGGAAAAGTTGCGCGATTTCAGAGGGAAGCAACGCTTTGACCTGCTTTTCTACTCGTATCAGCAACATACGGATATTAACACAGTAGAGTTCCTTGAAAATCTCTGCTATTGCAAGATGTTGTTAAGACCAGGCGCATACATATTTCTGACTGTCCCCCAAAAAGAAACAGGCCTGTCTCTCCCCTGGCTGGCAAAAAAAGCATACGGGGAAGCCTCCCGCCTTCGCCAGGCAGGGTATGTAAACATTATGACCCAAAAGATAGGAAAAAATTTATTCCTGATTGGCGGACAGCGACCCGTATATAAATTTTAAAATAAAATCAAGAAATCAAGAGTATACAGGATTAACGATTTCAACCAGCAATCCGTTTACTACCAGGAGAAACCGCAAAATGACAGTCTGGACATTAGCCTGCGGCAGCTAACTGCGTTTATTCCAACTTTAGAGAGATTCAGCCTGCCATGAAATGACAAATTTTGTCCCACCTAGTTCAGACTTGCCAGATTCGACACGCCCCTGATGGGCTTCGGCAATCTGTTTTACAATTGCCAGCCCCAGACCGTATCCCCCTGAGTTCCGATCACGGCTGGGATCAGCACGGGTGAAGGGTTCAAAAATTGATTCCTGTATCGCCGCAGGAATACCCGGGCCATCGTCGTCCACGCTGAGCTGGTATTCGTCCTTAATGACTCCAAAATGGATATGAACATTTTGCTCAGCATAGCGACATGCGTTCTGGATCAGATTACCCAAAGCCCTGGCCATGAGTTTGGGGTCCATACAGGCAACAGCCTGAGAGGGGAGTTTGGGATCGTGGCTTATCTGCAACGTTTTCTTATTACAGACTCTCTTATGCATGAGCATTTGTTCCTGCAGCCAATTTCTCAAAAGCACAGGAGTATATTCGATAAATTTCTGGTTTCGATCCATTCGCGCATAGGAGAGCAATTCGCCCAGCAGATCATCCAGCTCATCTATGTCCGTGTTCATTTCCTGCAGGTAACGTTGGCGGGATTTTCCATCTTTTGTTTCAGCGAGCATCTCCAGGCTGAATCGCAGCCGGGCGACCGGTGTGCGCAGTTCATGGGAAACCGCCCGGGTTAATTCTTTGTGAGAAGAAATCAGTTGCTGGATGTGCGTTGCCATTCCGTTAAAGGCACTCAGGATATTTTTGACAGGAGAATGTCTTGAATAAGAGGCTCTGGTTGCCAACTGGCCTTGGCCAAATTTATCTGAAGCATGTTGCAATTTTCGCAGATC
>JALXCX010000134.1 GCA_026990725.1 Desulfobulbaceae bacterium | reverse complement strand
CTGTCCCGTTATCACTTATTCTGACATGAAGCAAACTCTCCGCAGTATTGTCATTGCTGCCCGGGGCAAGCCTGGTTGAGACAGTAACCATGCCACTATCTTTCCTTGGAGAGGCTGCCACGGCATCAGCACTGTTGATCAAACAGTTGACAAAAACCTGCCGCAACTGATCCTGATCGGCAAAAACCGTATCTTCTGAAGCCTCAAAAAGACAACGTATCTGTATGGTCTTAAAAGTCGGCTGCACCTGCACCATCCCGACAACAGAGCTTAAGAGATCATGCAGAGAAAAATTACCGGGTTCTCCCTTTGACACCCTGGCAAAATCGAGCATCTGACGGATAAGCGAATTGACCCGCAACAATTCATCCTCTGCCCTTTGTATATAGTCACGTTCCTTATCACTGACAGAACTTTTCTCCTGCCCGAGCAGGCC
Source organism: Desulfobulbaceae bacterium (assembly GCA_026990725.1). Taxonomy (GTDB): domain Bacteria; phylum Desulfobacterota; class Desulfobulbia; order Desulfobulbales; family Desulfobulbaceae; genus Desulfobulbus_C. Next base: position 1,641 of record JALXCX010000134.1, on the reverse strand, counting down.
AAGATAGCCCTGTATAACCCCAAGAGGGTTGCCGATCTCATGGGCCAAACCGGCTGCCATCCTGCCCACAGAGGCCAGTTTTTCTGTTCGAAGCATCTCCTGCTGGTTCTTTTTCAGCTTCCTGTTGGCCCGGTCGAGCTGGTCGACATGATCCTGCAAGACAAGACGATCCTGCTTGATGCGCCCAAGCATGCTGTTCAGGCTCGTTGTTAGCCGGCTGTATTCATTGCCGGAATTATCTGCCACAAACATCAGTTGTTCATCGTCCTGGTACTGATCTGCCAGACTAACCAGGCGATCAATGGGTTGAACAGCAACCTGGGTAAAACGATAAAAGCCGATAACAGTGAGGAGCAATAGATTGATCACTATATATATAAGAACAGTTTTTTCCACCTTCCACAGCTTGCCATAAAGAGGCACAAGAGAAAGAGCAAGGGCTGCCGAGACCTGCTCTCCGTTGCCATCTTTAAAGTCACGGACAACAAACATGGCCTGCCTGGCATTGACAGCTCCTCCAGTAAAAACGCCATTGATCCTGACAAACTCTTTTGCAGCCGGTCTGTTGCCGTTAAGAAATAGTATTAACGGAAAGGAGAGGGAAAAATGTTCTGGAAAAATGGTCTGTTGCCCTCTTTGTTGCAAAACAATGCCCCCCCGGGAATCCTCTGGAAACGTCTCTTGAAATATAGAGACAATATTCTTATTTTCCACGCTGGACGCTGCCTGGGGGACAACCCGGGACAGGACCGTATGGGCTTTCTCAAGCTCCATCTCCAGCAGATCGTGCTTCCAGAGAAACATGAAGACGAGATTAATCAACACCATGCTTACGGCCAGCAGAAAGAACAAAATTACGGTCAGCCTGATTTTCATAACAACAAGCCTTGTCAGTTATTACATAAACTCTACCAGTCAATGTCTCGACCGTTGGCGGGTGCAAAACGGGCCAGGCAAGACAGAGGCCCCGGGTATTACGCTGCCTGTTTACAAATATACCATGATCTATTAAACAACGAACAGCAAAGAATTACCAATCCGCTTTTTGGGAGAGTAAAAATCAGCAGGGAATTGGAATGTGAGTTGACGTAAAATGTCACAAAGACAAGCATGATGACAAAAAATGTCACTACAGGGAAGCCAAAAAAGTATGCAAAAAAACATAACCAAACATAACGTACTGTAAAAACAATATTTCTTAAAAAATAAATTTATTCCTTAAAACTGGCACACCCCCTGCAATAGTGATGGCAAATAACAAATTTTATTATTCCTAAACAAATGGAGACGAACCAAAATGAAAACACTGAAAAATCTGCACAAGAACCAGTCTGGCTTCACCCTTATCGAGCTGATGATCGTTGTTGCCATTATCGGCATCCTGGCAGCTATTGCCATTCCGCAGTACATGAACTATGTTAAAGGCGCAAAGATTAAATCATGTGCCTCAAACTTTGCTGTTGCAAGCTCTTTTGTCTCTGCTGAGCTAAAAAAAGATCCGGGTGAAAGAAGTGTTAACGCCATTGCAGATCTGAACCGGGGCGGCAAAAAAGACCCCTACAATGCCAGCCATCCTGCTTTTGTTAATGCAGGTGCAAGCCAAGGTGGAGGTAACTGCCAGATTCAGGTTGCAACTAACGG
>JALXCX010000133.1 GCA_026990725.1 Desulfobulbaceae bacterium | reverse complement strand
ATCTGGCATGAATTTTATTATCAACCAGATGGTGGAGTTTAAGCACATACATAACCCCAACTGTTACCTGATTATCAAATTGATCCCCGGTGAGGCCGTCATAAAGAGTTGACTGGCCTACTTCATCCACACCGGCCTCTGTGAGCAAAGCTCGGATAGACTCTTCAGATGCTCCGTCAAACACCGGGGTGGCCATATGCAGGCCATGACCATACTTACGCATTTTGTCGACCAATTCGTCGTCTGTCAGACCCTGGGTAAGTTTTTTATATTCCGCTTCGGAATATACTGTCTTGAGTTTACTCTTAATCTGTTTAACCTCATTGGCCCGGGCCAACTTCTCAATCTGCTCCCCAAGACGCTTTGCAGCAAACCCCAAATGACACTCCAACACCTGGCCCACATTCATACGGGAAGGAACGCCCAGCGGGTTCAAAACAAGATCAACAGTGGTACCGTCAGCAAAAAACGGCATATCCTCTTCGGGAAGCAAGCGGGAAACAACACCTTTATTCCCATGCCGTCCAGCCATTTTATCACCGACTGCAAGTTTTCGTTTAGTAGCGACATAGATTTTGACCATTTTAACAACGCCGGGGGCCAAATCATCGCCTTTTTCCATGCGGCCGACAATACCTTCATAGCGCTCTCGAACCGTTTGAGCCTGTTTACTGTAGTTGTTAAAAATACTTTCCATCTGCTCTTCAAATTTTGCCCGCTCCGAGAACTCAAGCCCCCGCAACTGCTGAAACGGGATTCTCTTAAGAACAGATGCCGTAAGTTTTTTGCCAAGTTTTAGAAGTTGCTCGCCCTTTTTATCAGTGATGTCTGCCTTGGTTGTGCGGCCGACCAGCAGATCTGACAGGGTTTTACGAACACCATTTTTCAAGCTCACGAGCTCATCATCCATATCTCGATTAAGACGGCGAATCTCGTCATCCTCAATCATCAATGTTCGCTCATCCTTATCAACGCCTTTCCGTGAAAAGACCTTGGCGTCAATAACGACTCCCTGCACGCCGGGGGGGACACGAAGGGATGAATCTTTCACATCACCGGCTTTTTCACCAAATATAGCCCGCAGAAGTTTCTCTTCAGGTGACAACATTGTCTCACCCTTGGGAGTTACCTTGCCAACGAGCATGTCGCCGGCACTTACATCAGCGCCGATACGAATAATTCCCGACTCGTCAAGATTTCTCAGGGCATCTTCCCCAACGTTGGGGATGTCCCGGGTTATCTCCTCTTTGCCGAGCTTGGTATCCCGGGCCATTGTCTCAAAAATCTCTACATGAACCGAGGTAAATGTATCTTCCTTGAGAAGCCGCTCATTAATAAGAATTGAATCCTCAAAGTTGTAGCCACGCCAGGGCATGAAGGCAATGGTCACATTTTTGCCAAGTGCCAGTTCTCCAACCTCGGTAGACGGTCCATCGGCCATGACCTCTCCCTTGCAGACCCGCTGTCCGGGCAAAACAAGTGGCTTCTGGTTAAAACATGTATTCTGGTTGGACTTTTTATACTTTGACAATCGATAAACACCAATACCCGTATCAAAGCCATCTGTTCCCGGCTCGTCGTAGCGTACAACCACACGGTTGGCGTCAACTTCCTCAACGACGCCATCACCTCCGGCAAGCAGACATGCCCCGGAATCCTGTGCGACATATTTTTCTACCCCCGTACCAACTAATGGTGAAGCCGGCTGGAGAAGTGGGACAGCCTGACGTTGCATATTTGAGCCCATGAGCGCCCGGTTCGCATCATCATTTTCAAGAAAGGGAATAAGCGATGCAGCAACAGACACTAACTGGTTAGGCGCAACATCCAAAGCTGTCACATCATCCGAGGAAACAGTGACAACTTCACCCTGTTTTCGGGCAATCAAACTCTCGTCGGCGAGAGTTCCCTTTTTGTCCTTGTTGACAGTGGCTGGTGCCACGACCTGATCCTGTTCCTGTAATGCGGTGAAATCCTTCACCTGATCTGTAATTTTCCGATCCTTAACAAGGCGATAGGGAGTTTCAATGAATCCGTAAAGATTAACCTTTGCATACGTTGCCAGGGAGACAATAAG
>JALXCX010000132.1 GCA_026990725.1 Desulfobulbaceae bacterium | reverse complement strand
CAGACGCCTGTTGACCAATTGGCGAAAACAATCATAAGCAAGCGGTTTAAAAAGGTGTTACATGACGGCTCTGCCATTACCGACCAGTCTCCGGATGAGGCATTGCATAAATTACGTATCCAGGGGAAAAAGCTGCGTTATGTGCTTGAGTTTTTCAGCTCTTTATTTCCGGAGCAGGAAATGAAGAAACTCATCAGACAACTGAAGATTCTTCAAAACAACCTGGGCGATTTCAATGACCTGTCAGTACAGCAGGACATGCTGAAATACACATTATCCGTTATGAAACCCGGAACTGTGAAGAATAAAAAAACAAGCGCATCCATCGGCGGTCTGCTCACGAATCTTTACCATGAGCACCAGCAGGTACGTGCCCGGTTTGGAGAGAGCTTTGCCAGTTTTTCCGCCCCCAAAAACAAAAAACTGTATAACAAAATTTTCAGATAATCAGGAGACAGCATGGCCATTATAGCGGTGTATAATATCAAAGGCGGTGTAGGCAAAACCGCAACTTCTGTCAACCTGTCTTATCTCTCTGCCCATACCGGTCACCAGACTCTGCTCTGCGATCTCGACCCACAGGGATCAGCCAGTTATTACTTCCGGGTCAAACCGACGAAAAAATTCAGCGCCCATAAATTTCTCAAGGGCGGAAAACACATTGAAAAGAATATTCGGGGGACAGATTTTGAGAACCTCGATATTCTACCGGCTGATTTCACCTATCGTAATCTTGATCTTGTCCTTGATGAGATGAAAAAGTCCCGACGCAGAATCAAAAAAGTCCTCAAGCCGCTCACTGATGAATATGACCATGTTTTCCTGGACTGTCCACCAAACATTACCCTGCTCTCAGAGAACCTGTTCTTTGCTGCCGACATTCTTCTTATTCCCTTTATCCCCACCACGCTCTCGCTGCTTTCATTCTCCAAACTACTTGATTTCTTTAAAGAATCAAAGCTGGACAAGAAAAAACTCTTTGTCCTCTTCTCCATGGTGGAAAAACGGAAAAAAATTCATCAGGAGATGATGCTCCATTTTAAGGGCCGCAAACGGATTCTGAATATGTCTATCCCTTATCTGGCCGAGGTAGAAAAAATGGGCTTGCACAGGCAGCCGGTGCCAGCGTTCAGCCCGAATTCTGTTGCGGCAAGGGCTTATTCAGAACTCTGGGATGAAATCCAGGAGTATATCTGAGCTGACCACCCGGAACCGTCCCTGGCACATCGGGATACCTTTCTCACCGCCAACCGGGTAATTTTACAGGAAAAAACAATAAGCTAATTCCACTACACCTGACCACACCAGAACCGCCACCAACAATTTTTTGTTCACTTTGCGCAGGGACAAGCATCACAAACCATATCCTCCTGCTCGGGCAACGAAACATACCCCTGGCCTGTTCCCGGAAAAATCTAAGAATATAACATATTTGCCGTTGACAGATGCGGAATGTACCTGTTTACTCATTGTAGGGGAATTCTTTTTTCAAACGTTGTGAGCCAGGTGTTTGTATCCAGATTTTCTCCTCTTTTTCATAAACAACGTATCAAACGCCCTGCACTCTTTGAACCTGGGGAGTTTTACAGAGCAATTGACCGGCATGTCAATCGATAGACGGTTTGGGCCTTGATTCAAAAGAATACCGAGATAACAGCAGTAGAACAAAACACGTAAGGGCCGGCCCGTTCCCCTTAAAAATTGCATAAATGTTTAGGAATACTTTATTAAAATAGTTATAATGGAAAAATTTAAGAACAATTAATTCAGAGGATATGCCAGATGTCGCTTGAAAAAATTGCTGCAATTATTGCAAAAACAGGGGGATGCAAGCCAGAAGCTGTCAAACCGGAGTCTGAGCTGACCGAGCTGGGCATTGATTCTTTAAAAGCGATTACCATGCTCTATGACTTTGAAGAGCTCTATGACATTGAAATCCCAAATGAAGTTATTCCTTCTATTGTGACTGTCCAGGATATTCAAAATAAACTCGCAGAGTTGATCCATTAAACAAACAATGGGTCAACGTGTTGTCATAACCGGCCTGGGGGCGGTGTCAGGACTGGGAGTAAACGTGGCTTCTTTCTGGCGAGAATTAGCCGCAGGACGTTCGGGGATAAGGCCTTTTGATTTACCTATCGATGATGTCAAAATTTCGGTGGCCGCCCCGATACCGGAGTATGATCCAGACAACTATTTCACCACGGAAGAACTTCGCCTGCTGGATAGATTCTCCCAGTATGCTGTCATTGCCGCACGGGAAGCCGTTGCCGATGCCGGACTGATCATTGGGGAGAAAACTCTCGGCAACGCGGCAGCCATCATCGGGAGCGGTTGCTGTGGCAAACACAATGATGAGATAATTTTCTCCCATCTGTACAAACTGCAACGCAAGCGTGCCCATCCGTTAACAATCCCCAAGGGAATGCCAAGTGCGGCTGCCAGTCTGGTCAGTATGCACCTGCAGATCAAAGGACCGTCTTTTGTTGTCGCCAGCGCGTGCGCTTCCGGCGCACATGCTATTATTCAGGGTATGGCCATGGTGCAGTCCGGAATGGTGGATGTCGCACTGGTAGGCGGAACCGATGCCTCCTTTACTTATACAATGTTAAAATCATGGGATGCCTTGAGGGTACTGTCCAATGATACCTGCCGACCCTTTTGCAAAGACCGCAACGGCATGGTTCTGGGAGAAGGTGCGGGTATGTTGATTCTCGAGTCTGAAGAACATGCCACTCAACGGGGCGCTCGAGTTTATGCTGAAATTGCGGGTGGCGGGATGACAGCCGACGCGGGCCATATTACCCGACCAACGGTCACCGAAATAGCAAATGCCATGAAAAAAGCTCTTTCTCATGCAGGGATCAAGCCAGGTGAAATTGACTACATAAATGCCCATGGTACAGGCACACCGGTAAACGATGTTGTTGAGACACAGGCTATTCACCAGGTGTTTGGGCATCATGCAAGAAAGCTTGCCGTTTCATCAACCAAATCAATGCATGGCCACGCCCTTGGTGCTTCGAGCGCTCTTGAGGTTGTGGCAACGACGCTGTCGTTACAGCATAACCTTATTCCACCCACAGCTAATTTTACTGAAGCAGACGAACAATGCGACCTGGACTATGTCCCCAACCAGGCGCGTAAAAGGGAAATAAAGACAGCCCTGTCAAATGCATTTGCTTTTGGCGGACTCAATGCCGTTATTGCTCTAAGAAAGCCTTCATAACAGACAAAAAAAGAATCCCAAAATGGCTAATACGCCTGACCATCTGGCCTGATTCTTTATTTGAATCAATCTTTAGCAGATCCATTTATGGAAGCAGAAAGTATTTCCGCTTTACTGTCAATTAACTTTTAAAAATGAACGAGAATAGTTTCAAGCAATTCAATACACGATATGATTCTGAGACCGGTGCTATCTGGTGCTGGATGGAACCAACACCTCGTCCCTGTATGAATATCGTACTCATAGAAGAACTACTCCTGCTTCATCAAAAACTAACCGCCACCTATAATAATCCCCACCCAGATACCATTTGGCCTTTCAAACATTTTATTCTGGCTTCAAGAACCCCTGGAATTTTTAATTTAGGAGGTGATCTACAATTATTTCAGGAATACATCACACATAAAGAAGAGGGTAAACTCAGGGAATACGCATATAAATGTATTGATTTGCTTTATAATAATATTCATAATCTTGATCTTCCTATCACCACTGTCTCTCTCGTACAGGGCCAGGCTCTCGGCGGTGGTTTTGAGACTGCCTTGTCATGCGATATCATTGTAGCAGAACGATACTCACAGATGGGCTTTCCTGAAATAATCTTCAACCTTTTCCCAGGAATGGGCGCATACAATCTCCTTACCCGCAGGGTCGGTTCCGCCCTGGCAGAACGTATAATTCTCAGTGGAAAAACATATAATGCAAATGAACTCTTTGATATGGGCATTGTTAATATTGTGGCGGAAGATGGAGAAGGTGAGCAGGTAGTGGCTAATTACCTAAAAAGCCAGAATCAGTCACATAATACAATCCGGGCAATGAAAAAAATTCGCCAGATTGTCCACCCTGTCAGCTATCAAAGCCTGATTGACATTGTGGATATCTGGGTCGAAGCAGCTCTGGATCTAAGCAAAAAGGATCTCGCGAAAATGGGCCGCTTACTCTATCTTCAGGAAATAGAGAAAGACAGCAGTATGTTGAAAAAAAACAATTTCAACGCAATTAACCGTCGGGAAGATTGGCGCAAAATAGACGACATGAGCTTCCCGCTAAAAACACACCTAGGTGAAATTGTTACACACAACAGAAGAAAAAGTGACCGTCGTAAAGAAAAATAATTATATATTACGATTTCAAAATGATCTTCAAACGTCAGATCGTGAGTCATTAATTGCATGAACAGTCAACAACTAAATATTGAACAGATAATAGAGAAGGATCGCCTTGATCAGCTTTACGAAAGGTCAATACCCGCCAGCCTTACCCTACTCGTTATCAGTTTTGTATATATACTGTTCCTTTCCAAACTCTTCCCCAGGCAATCCCTCATCACTTGGTATTTGCCCTTGACTATTGTCCTTTCCGGACGATGGATACTTGCGCGATACTATGCCAAAGCACAAAAACAGAATATCTCTATATCGCTCTGGCTAAATCTGTTTCGCCTTGGTGTTTTAGCCGCCGGTTTGATGATAGGAAGCCTTAATATCTTTTTTTTCCCTCATGATCCTATCACTTATCTGCTCATCGCAATTATTTTTCCATACGGCATCACAACTGGAGCTGTGACCATTTTAGTAGATTTTGTGTCTTTTTCTATTTATGCAACGACCATGCTGGGTCCAATAATCTATCAAGCCTCTTTCGCAGGTGACCGCTTACATCCAGGCACAGGAATCCTGACATTTATTCTGATTATCTTTTTCCTTAAATTCAACAAAGAGTATAATGACAACTATATCACCACCATGAGATTGCGTTATCAAAACAAAAACCTGGTCGACGACCTCAAGCAAGAAAAAAACCAGCTCAATAATCGACTGGGACGTATATTTAATGACAGCTCTAATGAGATTTTTATTGTTGACGCTGAAAGCCTGAACTGTTTGCAGGTCAATATGGGGGCGGTCGAAAATCTGGGCTACTCGCCTGCTGAGTTTTCCAGGACCAACCTTCTCGATATCTTTACTGATCTGGACCACTATTCATTTTCCACGCTGGTAGCGCCTTTATACAAAAAGCAGCAGGAAACCGTTGTTTATAAAGGCATGAACAGACGCAGTGATGGCAGCACCTATCCTGTGGAGGCAAAGATTCAGCTCTCCACTGAAGATTCCCCACCCATTATCGTGGTGATCGCTCAAGACATTACAGAACGGAACGAGTGGGAAGAAAAACTGATTTATCAGGCAAATTTTGACCAGCTGACCGGGTTGTTCAATCGACATTACATGCAGTCCTTTATGGACCAGGCATTTACCAGAGCCAGGCGACACCACCGGAAGATAGCCCTGCTCTTCATAGATATTGACGACTTTAAACAAATTAACGACACCCTCGGACATCTCATTGGGGACGAGGTTCTCAAGCAGACGGCTGACCGCATCAGCACCCTGCTGAGGGCAAGTGACACCCCGGCCCGAACAGGGGGCGACGAGTTCACAATCCTGCTCGAAGAGTTGCAGGAAACTTCTCATGCGGAAGTTGTCGCTCGAAAACTCGTTAACCTGCTAAGAAAGCCATATACAATCAACGAAGAAGAAGTGCATGCCTCTGTCAGTATCGGTATTAGCCTTTACCCTGATGACGGCGAATCACTTGTTGAACTTATGCAGTGTGCAGATATGGCCATGTACCAGGTCAAGAAGGATGGCCGGAACAATTACCGGGCTTTTTCCAGAGAAATGCGTCAATCTTCGGAAAAACATATGCTTATCAGCAAACACTTACGCTACGCTCTTGATCGGGGAGAATTCTCTCTTGCCTTCCAGCCCAAAATTAACATTACCAGGCATCGTATTTCAGGGGCGGAGGCATTACTGCGCTGGCATAACCCGGAACTTGGTGACATTTCACCCGTGATTTTTATTCCATTGGCCGAAAAAATGGGGTTTATCAACAAAATAGGAAACTGGGTTCTTGAACAGGCCTGTCATGAGGCCAAGTTATGGCAGCAGATCCATAATGACCGAATCCATGTCTCGGTCAATATTTCGCCGCCACAGTTCCGGACCGGTGAGCTGTTAGATGCTGTTGATCAAGCGCTTACCAAAAGCGGTCTGGACCTGGCCTGTCTGGAACTGGAAATAACCGAGAATCTCCTGATGCAGGATTCTGATATACCCATGACTCTTTTAAACAACCTGCATGAACAAGGTATCAGCCTGGCCCTGGATGATTTCGGCACAGGGTACTCATCGTTGAGTTACCTGCAACGTTTCCCTTTGCAGGTGCTCAAAATAGACCGCATCTTTGTCAATGATCTGGAGACAAACAAACGCCGCAGGGCGCTGGTTGAGGCAATCATCGCCATGGCAAAAAGCCTGAAGCTGACAATTGTTGCCGAAGGTGTAGAAACGGAAGCTCAACTCAATTTTCTGCGCTTCCGTAATGTCTCTATCATCCAGGGATTCCTCTTCAGCCAGCCATTGCCTGCCGCACAATTTCGTCATCTGCTGCAAAATCAATCAATGATTAAAAAAATTTTGCAGAAGGCCGATGGCAGCCAAGATGTCGCCTCCTAAGAACACCTCCAAACTCTTTCCCCAATACTATTTTTCCTTACACACTTCTCAACATCAACAAATCCTCGGCAGCGGTTCACCTCTTAACGGCTCGACCAGTCTGGAACTGCCTGAGACGGTGGCGAGCACGACCCGACCCAGGTGTTTATTACTGACCTTCCGAGCCACCGAATCATCCACCCGGGTAACAATAGCCAATGATGGATCAAAGAATAATCAGCCACTGCACCGAAACGATGACCGTTTTATCCACGCTCATTGTTTAAACTACATTGTTTCATCAAAGGGCTTGAGTGCCATTTTTTAGCTTCCCTCACTTAGCCTGCATTTCTCATTAAAAGAATGAAAAAAGGCCACAAATCTGCTACAACTTGTTGGTATTACGACAATAAGAAGAAAGTAGAGAGGTGACCTTATGAAGACAGAGTGTACAAAACAATACAGTTC